>NZ_JBEOPV010000018.1:0-124138 GCF_040310425.1 Pseudomonas sp. 65/3-MNA-CIBAN-0223 | reverse complement strand
CGTTACATTAAACGACCCATGGTGGCCAAGCCAGTTTCCATAGGCCGTTCAACGTAACGCCCGTCATTATGCGTAACCATTGGTTAAAGCTTTGCCCTGGTGGTACGCTCCTTTTAAGCACCGAATGATCTAACACGACTAAACAGGTATTTAGTTTAGTTATATCTGGGGGCTACTTGGCAATGCCGGTTTTCCGCTCCGTGTGTGAGTTATCAGCCACCACGGTGAATCCTGCCCCTAGATTCGTTTCTGCTCGGGTTACGGGCTGAGCTGTTGGCTGCTCGCTCGATTGCGACTGTTGCTCCTGCGCACGTTGGTTACGACTGGTAAACCATGGATCAAAGGCGCCATGACTGACGAACACCAGGCACGCACTTTTAGGGACATCAATCGGCGTTCCCTGCTGGGTGTAACAGTTACAGGAGCCGCGGGATTCGGAACTCATGCAAGCAGCCACACGAGGAAAATCGGTTGGTGCTGTGAGCTGGTCATATACAGGCGCTGTATACAGATTGCCAGCCATACGCGGCTTGATAGTTTCCTCGGTCCAGACCGGCTTATTTTCTCCTGATGGAATGCCGAAAGACCTTGGCGCCGGGACAGATGGAGCTTCCTTTGAGACCGTAGTTGCCACAGCTTCAACCGGTGTTTCAGGCTCAGATCCTGTGTAATGCATCACGTACTTGATGACGAAGTAAAAGCAGATCAGGCACAGCAATATTGCACCGCCGAGCACGGCAATAGTCTTCAGCGGTGGCCGTGCTTTGTGCGTGTCCAAGACTGTCGATGTGTACAGGTCGAAAACTTTTTTGTCAGTCTTGACCATCGAACTCTGGCCGAGATTTCGAGCCGTTCTAGAAGCTGGGTCCGTTTGGACAGACTCCCAGGTGTAACGCATCGAGCGCCCAAGGTTATAGGGACGGTGATAATTGACATGCGGTTGTACGAGCTTTCGAGCAAACGGGTGAAGAAATCCGGGAGCCTGCGTGATGAAAATCAAGTCTTTGCCGGAATGCCGGTGGATCGCGAAATCTTTCACCCATTGAGGCGCTTCACGTCCGAGATCTGTGCCGCAATAACGCTGGACTTCATCGCAAAGAATGACAGAGCCCTCGGGCAATTCCTGCCATTTATCGATGTGCGGAATCTCTGTTACGCCATGATCGGCAGGAACAAATCCCTTAATGGGCGTGCAGTATTTAGGACGCGAGGCGTAATCCTTACTGTGCAAAAAATCCCATAGCTCATTGGAAGTTTTGCCTGCACCAGGGAGGCCTGTAACGAGCTTAAGCATTAGATTTACTCCCGGCTCGCTGGTAAGCAGCTTTGGCTACCTTGATTCCAACTGCCATGGCATAGGCAGCGAAAATGACAGTGACAGCATCGAAAATGCCGACAAAGCGGAAAAAATTGACAGCGTCCGCAGGCATGCCGTTGAGTCGTTGTGTGATCTGGTTTTGCAGGTAATTAAAGATCGGCATAAGCACTGTTGTAGAGACTGCAGCTGTTCCAGCAACTGCCAGAAGACGGGGAAGAATCCAACCAGCGACGGCAGTCAAAGCAGAGATCAATACTTGAAACATGACTTAAACCTCCCTTGAAACGATGCGTGCAGCAAACAAATAAGCACCGGCGAGAACAACTAAACGGACCCAACTGAGAGAATCGCAGGCCTTAGAAAACTCCATGTCAATGCTGTGACCCGCAACTGCAAATTGATAATCAGGAAGACATTTGCCAGCGGAACCGCCACCGGAAGTAGACGATTGAAACTGAGAAAGAAGTCCAGTCACTTTGCCGTCAAGCTCAGTTTGATGGGCATCTAGATCTGCATAGGCGGCATCTGTTTTTGCATCAGAATCAGCCTGTTCTTGATCAGTAGGCCCAGCCATTAACTTGCATGTATCAATGTGCGCTTGCTTGAGGATTGCGCACTGAAACGGATCACCGTCACAATCTGGTGGAGCTTCACAATCATCAGTGGTCGAGGCAGTACCATCACCGCCCTCTCCTTCGCCATCACCATTGCCATTGCCGCTTGAACCATTGCCGGAATTACCAGAGCCAGCGTTTGGATTAGTTTCGACACCTCCGCCATTTGGAGTACAAGAACCGGTGCAGCTACTGCCAGAACTTGTGCCGCCGCTGGGTTTCGTCGTGTTATGGCTGACGGTAGTTGAAGTTTGAGTAGTACAGGATTTGACGTCAGTACAAACGGTATTGGAAGAATCCTTAACAGTAGTAACTTTAACGCTACCGTCAGAAAGCGTCTCGGACGTGGCAGTTATAGTGGTTTTAACGCCGTTGGAATAAGGCGGTTTGGTGACACATTTATAAGCACCATTAACAGTGCCACACTGCTGGGTGCCCTCCTTGGTGGTTTCCTTTGTTTGGGTACAAGTAGTCCCACCAGTGCCATTGCCAGCAGGAGTACAGCCCTCCTCTTTTGACTCTGTTTTCGGCTCCTTAACGGGGCAGCCACCTTCGGGGCAGAGGGCATCGGCAGCGTTGGTGCTACCTGTAGGATTGGCCTTGCCAGTAAAGATACCAATCACATTACAACTGATGGCGCCTGGAACATTAATAGTGCATTCAGAACTAGAGATAGTCTGCATTTGGCAATTAAGAGATCCCTCGGCAAAGGTAGGAGGAGCAACAGCATTTCCGCCTTTATCGAGGTTGCCAGCGACCGTATAAGCGGTACCGGATGCGCCCTGATTCTTGATGTGAGTGCAGGGTGCATCACCCTGAGATTCCGAGAGTCGAACGCACTTGTTAACAGTATCGTCCCAGATCATAGGGTTGCCTGCGGAGCCGCCGGTTTGGTCGTCGCACTTATCGCCCGGCTTTTTAGTATTCAACACAGAGCAGAGCTTAGTCACCTCATTGTAAGTAGAGCCAGCAGGGCAAGTATCGCCAGTTCGGGTATAAATAGCAGCCTCATAAGGTGAACCATGGTTGTCATAAACACAGTAACCGCCGCCATAGCTTTTTTGGACAGCGCCGCTGTAAGTCAAAGGATCACCAAAGAGAACCCATCTCTGCGGACAAACTGATGAAGGGTCGGGACCGGAAACGTCCCCGAAGTGATAGACGAAGATTGCAGCAAAACTTTGTGAAGCAAAAAATAAGCAGCCGAACAGGACTACGGCTTTAATGCGAAATAGTGAGCCCACGGCTGCATACTCTAGAAGTTATAAAGATTGCGGGTCAATAACGGCATGCCTCATGCTTCGGCATTGCCTTATATTGTCCCTTTATGAATAAAAAACGCCCCGGTAATTAGCCAGGGCGTTACTGCGTCGCAAGTAAGCGTTCAGCCCTGTTAGAACGCCGAACGAATGTACTTGAAGGTTTTGATGATGACGATGACACCGAGCACAGCGGTGCCAATGAGCGCAGCAGCTGGGCCAGCTTCGGTGATAGACGCGACCACTGGAGCCACGTCGACCGCATGCGAGGCGCCTGCTGCAGTGAGCAGAGCAGTAGCGGAGGCGATTTTACCGGTGTTACCGAGGATTGCTTTTTTCATGGGTATTGCTCCTGTGTTGGCTGAATGCCAGTTGTGTTGTTACTGTTCTATTGCTTTTTTTAACAGCGCGAAAATGATAATGATGCAGATCAAGCCAGCAATCGCACCAAACACTTCGTCGTACTGCTCTTTTGTCATCCCCAAGCTATCAGCTTGAAGAACTGAACTTGATATTTCCTCGTAAACGCAATCGCTTGGAGTGGCACCGCCCGGAGCAAATCCGCTTTTGCAAACTACTATCCAGACTTTATCAGGGAGCGCCATACGATTAAGCCGCCGAGACTTTTGGTTGCTGAGTCATGCGGCGACCTTGGCGAGGGTCGACAGTGAGTGCAAAATTCTTAGCGCGCTCATCTGGGATCAAATCGCACTCATACATTCCGGGCTGAGGAACTTGCTGTTGGGTTTCAGCGAAGAACATATTCTTAGTAGGGTACGGAGCAGGAGGAACGAAAACATAAGCTTCGAACATGCAGAATGGTTTGCCGGAGGCAGTAGAAGTGCCGGAACGAGTGATGCCGGTAACTTGGACTCGAACGACTGTTTTTTCGTCAGACATGGTTAGTACCTTCTATTCAATGAATGCTTAGGCTTGTGCCCGATTGTTAAATGCTCTTCTGAGCAGGTTTTAGTAACCCATCCATTCAGCAACGGAACAGGTTCCTGATTCTTCAAACTCTTTAGTCCAAATTTTTTCAGGCTTTATGCCCTGCTCTTTTCGCTCATCAATAACTTTGATGGTTGCCGCAACTGAATCAGCTAGTACCGGGTTCAAAAACGCAGCTCTACACCGGTTCTGGAACTCCTGTTGCCGCTGCTGACCTTTGCTTATTGCCGTTCCTTGAAGACTATTAATCATGAACGAGCCCACCTACCAAGAGTTTTTATGAGGATGACAGCACCAATGAAAAGAAACATAGTCTCCATCAATGGGGCCATCATTACGCAGCGAGCCTCAAATGCGTCGGGCGTTTATACCAATTTGGCGGAGCGATACTTTTAACCGGATTGATTTCACGCATCTCTCGTATAAATACATTACTAAACGTAGTCAGATCGCATGCATTGCGAATATTAATGCCGATACGATTGAGTCTAGCTGCGTGAGTCTCAAACGACCTCTGAGAACAAACGATTTCCATGCCGTGCATCCAAAGATGGGCGTAAGACGCAGTTACGTTTGCTGCTCGTGGAGTGTCACAAATGTTTTCTAGAAGTAATTGCTGAGCAATGCTTGCCATATCCATTTTAGTCACCTTTAAGCGTTCGTCGACGCTAAGAAACTCTTTATGCAGAGTTTGATATTCGCCTTCATCAAAGAGGCCCCAATAACATAGCTTTTCACGGCTTAAGAATTCACTTTTTAGTTCTTGTTCTAAACGAACAATGCCAACATCCACGGCGTATTGATAAATGTCCTGAGCGTATTTGAGCTCTGAGGAATCTTCTCCGAAAAAACGTTTAACTTTGGGGAGATGATGCTTGTAAATTTCGAATGCCTTGTCGTATGCCTTGCGATATTGAAGACGAACACCCTTCCCGCTTCCACTAGTTGTCCAATCTACAGAGCGGCCATTTGGAAATAGTCGACCGATAGAATGGCCTATTCGTTGAGACGCCAGTCCTCGCAAGTAGGGGATTTCGTTGCCCTTCCCTACTGAGATATTTGTTGTGAGGTCGACTCGATGAATACAGCAACCGTCCGCCCAAATATGTGAAGCTTTCGCGCCCGATTCACCCTGGCGTACCTCAAACCGCGTGCAACGGGTGAAAGAAGGAAGCCCGTACTGTGCAAGAAGCTCGTTGTAAACGGAGATGCACTGCTCAAGGGTTTCAAAACCCCAGAGGTTGTCATGACGATTGAGACGCGAAGGATTGCCATCGATTGTGATTTTCCGGCCTTGGACGTGAATTTGTACGGTTGAACTGTGGCTTCCCTGGTGCTTAACGGATCGATAGCTGGTGCTCAAGACTTCGCCGGTCAGGGTATCAATGGCCTTGAACGCGGTATCTGAGATAACCGGAAGGTCAAAATCATGTTCCTGTGAAACCTTGAGCCAGTCGATGAACATCTATAAATCCGTCAAGGGGGATGAACTTGACCTTTAAGGTACGAGATCATGCACCATTTGGTCAAGCACGATCTTACACCTTATGGTGTCGTATCATGACGGTGTAAATGCATACAGGAGATAAGGTGATGGAAGAAATTGGCAATGAGAGTGACCTAACGATGACCATCGGTGAAAACCTACGCAAAGCCAGAGAGGCTGCGGGTTTGACGCAACATAAGGCATGGGAAGCGGCGGGAATATCTGAGTCCTCATACAAGGGATATGAGGCGGGAAAGGCGACTCCACCAGGGGACAAGATCGCAACCCTTGCTAAGATTTTCGGAGTTTCAACCGACGAACTGCTGTTGGACGAGTCGGAACGTACAAACTCTGCAGAATTTAGCGCCATATGGAGAAGACTGGATTTGCTGCCTGTAGAGCTACAGCAGCAGGCCAAGGTTGCGATGAGAGGCGTCCTAATGGGCATCGAGCAGGAAGCTTTAAGGCGAGCGGGTTGATGCCGCCACCGAAGTTAGTTGCGGTAAAGTGGGGGTGTAACAGCACCCCCACTCGCTTCGCTCCAAAATCGCTGGAGACCTCATGCTGGCAAAATGGGTTTTAGTGCTGATGATCAATGGCAAGGCTGAAATAGAGTCAGAAAGCCCGTCAGAGGCCCTTTGTTTGCAGGCGATGGCTAAGCTCACTTACGCGTTGCGTCTTCAAGGCGAGATACCTAAAGGCGGTTGCTACGTCCTAACCAGCCCATTTAAGGAGCCAAAGTGATCACATTAAGTGGTGAAGAACTGCTGAAATTGGCGAACGAAGCTCTCCAAAGAGAGCCTTGGGCGAAATCAAATATGGTAATTACCCAGGTCGAACAGAAGCATTCGACCTTGGTGTTTTTTGGCAAAGGATTCCATTCAGAGGACAATTTCGAAGCTCTAAGACGTCTGCGAAACCTGGACAAACTAGCGAACATGTTGGCCAAAAATTACCGAATGGCCGAATAACAGAGCTGGGAGATTGGACCTGCCGGGACCTGTCCGGCGATAGCGCTGGACGTCACGGGATCGCGCAGGCTGCGCACAAGATCGAGTACAGGCCCTTGGGCAGAACAATGCGCGAAGTGCCATCACAGCGATGCTGCAAGTGTTAGGCGCGAAGAAAACCCCCAGTGATTCGTCGATCGCTGGGGGTTTTTGTTGGGCGGAAGAAAGGCCGGCCTTGCCGGGTATCGGCGCGGAGGTTGATTAGCCTGGCATTCGATATGCGTGGCGCCTAATGCCCTGCGGGCAGTCGAGGAAAACGGTACCGGTAACTCATCCTGGTCATTGCTGCTGCAGGAAAATTTGGTACCGATTAGACGTCTAGGTCTGACTGGCCAACTCGATCAAGCAATGCCGAAGCAGCAGAACGTGCACCTTCGATAGTCTGATTAGCTACAGAAAGACGACGACGCAAGGCGGCAATTTCAGACAAGAGATCTCCGACCTGAGCACGCAAAGGCTCGTAATGTTCGGCGGCATGAACGTAAGCCTTGGAAGCCGTGGTGCAACCGGTCTGAGACTTGAGAGCGTCAACAAACTGATCATCTGCATCAAGGATTTTCACCAGCATTTAGGTACCACTCCAGTTAACCAGGTGAAGCCCCGGGCTGAGTTAATGGTACCATTCCATGTCGAGTACGAACAGCTTTTGGTACCAAATATCGCTTGATTGATCGCACCTGGTCTAAAGCGATGGTACCAATCAGAGGTTGAGAATATCAGCGCAAGCATCCTGCAAAGCCTGTAGACGCTGGTCGAAATCGGCAGTTTCTCTATCGATCTGAGCAAGCCGGGAGCGCATTTTCCGGGCTTCAGCAACGACCCGGGGATAGTCAGCAAGGACGTATGAAACAGCATCGAGGGGATCGCGGGAAGGAGCGTAAAGCGTGGCATCGCGAATGAGATGGTCGGGGATCTGGAGAGTGGTTCGCATAATGGCCGTTACATTAAACGACCCATGGTGGCCAAGCCAGTTTCCATAGGCCGTTCAACGTAACGCCCGTCATTATGCGTAACGTTGGATTGCGCGGTTAGCCCGGTTGGGCGTGGATTTCGAGGTGGCCTCTTCTCAAATGGTGGTCATTTGATCGTCGGGCTCTTGGGACCGGTTCGGATGCTTGAGATCTGGTTCGCTTGTGTTGATCTTGAAGATGATTGCACAACTGCGTTTGCGCTTCGTTGTCCTCGACCTCGACCTCGACCTCGACTTGGTTTGGTTGGCGCTGCATTTCCCAGTTTGAAAATTTTTTGCTTGGTGGTTCAGTTGGTGCGGTATCTCAAAGTCAAAGTCAAAGTCAAAGTCAAAGTCAAAAGATCGCAGCCTTCGGCAGCTCCTACGGTGTTTACGATGTTTCGCGTGATCATGATGGAGATGGATTTTTGCCCCGGCTTGCTGTTGTCGAGATTTGAGCTCGCAGTGTTGACCCGTATTGAGGACGAGACCCATGGCCTGTTTGTTGACTGGCGTTATGGTCTGTCAGCCAACTGGCATTGATGTCGATTCGTGAAAAACGCCTATTTCCTTAACAAGCCGGAGAGTTAATTGGCCTGAGTGTGAGGTGCCTGAAGCGCTAAAACCATAATTTGGCAAGCAATCTTCCGCAAACCAGAGGTACAGCCCAGCATTCCAAGTGAACACTCACTCTGGCTGTGATCTAGAATAAAAGACCTGCTCTATTGGACAGCTGAACGAAGGTAGAATTTAACTATACTAAATGTCTCTTTAGTTGAATTAGATTTTACCGCGTCCCAGATCACCTCCATCTCCGTCTTTGTCACACCGCAGGTTGATGGCAGGTCACGCAGTGAATCCCGCCACCACCCGCTGCAATCGCGTCAATGTTCAGCATCACCATCTCCCTGTCCGGATAAAGTCCGGACAGCAGTTCCAGTGCCTTCGCATCTGCGTTGTCGAGGTTGGCGATCACCACGCCCGGCTTGACGAAACGTGCGTAAAAATCCACGTGGGTCTCGGTGATGCCTTTGCCTTTGATGCCCGGTAGCCAGATGATTTTGCGTAAACCCAGGCGTTCTTTGAGCGCTTGTTCGACCTCGGCTTTGCTCCAGTCAGGGTTGCGGTTGGATTTGATCCAGCTGCTCTCGGTCATGATCCCGGTTCCATGGCCGTCCACTTCGATGGCACCGCCCTCTCCCACCAGTTCGCTGCGCAGATAGACAGCTTCGCTGGTTTGGGCGACAACAGCGGCCAGAATGGTTGCAAGCCAATCTGCAGGCGCCGGCTACCGCATCCGCTCGGTGCTGACCGCAGCCCGGGACATGACCAGTTCTTCGCCGCGCAGGCAGGTGGCGTAGTAGTCCTTGAGCGCTTCCTCCCAGCCAATGACTTCGTCGAGGAGGTGCTCGGCGTGGTCGCGGGTCAGGGCGAAGTGCGCGTGGTGGCTGAGCAGGTTGACACGGCTGATCCTGGTGCCTTCGCGGCCCACCGCCATGGACAAGGTCTGGGCAGGCCCCTCATCGATAATCGGTAAAACGTCGTACATCGGTGACAGACGCCATTGCCCGCCAAGCCAGATGATCGAATGGTTGCGCGGATGATCGTCGCTGTTACCCACCAGAGCGTTGTAGCACATGCGTTTGAACAGCTCCTGCAGATCGCCGTCGGGCACGCCGCGCCGGCGCATTTCATCAGCCACCGAGGCGTAGCGCCAGTCACGGTGGTACTGCTCGTTCCATTCGGAGTCAAGCAAGGTCAGCGCGCTGAGCATCGGGATGCGTCGGGCGCCGTCGGCCAGCGGGGTACGGTCGAAACGCTCGATCAGCAGCGTCGACGGTGATTCGGCGTGCAGTGCGGTGTTGGCCACGTTCAGCCCTTTCGACGCGGCAAAGGTCATGCAGGCGTATTCGATTGCAGGGAAATCATAGAGGTCAAAACGATCGCGGGGCTTGGCCAGGATCAGCATTCCGCTGTCCTGCAAGGTGCGCTTGGGTCGTGCACCGCCCAGGGACGAGCGCTGCTGGCGAATGTTGAGCATGGCGATCGACTGCTCATCGAGCTGGCCGTCGTACACCGCTTCGCAGGCCTCGATAAACTTCCCCAGGCCTTTGAGCGTAGGCACCGGCCCTTCCCCCAATCCGGGCGCGGGCACAGTCGCAGTGCCAGCCAGGAGGTTGCCGACCCGGTCGTTGTTCGGCGACTTGAGCAGGAAATCGATAGGTGCCAGCACCTGCCCAAATGCACGCTGCAGCAGGCGCTCGCCCCAACCGTCCGGCATTGCGTCATTGACGAAGCCGGGGATGCCGCGGTTTTTGCTGATGCCGGTATAGGCTTCGGTACGCAAGGGATAGTTGATCGGATCTGGCACCCAGCCGCCGCGCTCGACGTAGTCGGGGGCATAAATGAACTCGCCGAATTTACCCTGCAGCGTCACCCGGCCCAGGGTCAGCAGTTCACCGGTGTCCGGGTGCTCCATGTATATATAGGCACGGGACATCAGAACTCCTCCGCCTTGGTTTTCGGCAGGCGCACGCGCTTGTTGGCGATGCTCTGGTAGGCATCCGCGTCAGTGACGTAGCGAGCAATCTGCGACGTGGTTTCCACCCCGTCCAGTGACGCAAAGACCGTCTCGTTGATCCCCAGGCGCCACAGCACCAACATGAATGAGCGAAGATCGACTGACTCCGAGCCATTTTCGATCTTGCGCAGGATGTGCTCGGAGATGCCCAATGCGGATTTGAGATCAGATTGACGCAGGCCCAGAGCCAGTCGCCGGGATTTGACCAGGAGACCTATCCTGCAGAGGGTATCGCTGCAGGCAACCGGAAAAAAGTCGTTCATAACATGCACCAATTGGAGCTTTAACCTTAATAAGGTTAACCATAGCATGCTTTATAAAATGTATTACAAATATAAAGCGCATCGGAATCAGTATTAAACAGTCTTATGCTGGTATTGGTTAACATTATGGGCGTGCGGCACTGCTTGGAAAATTACCCCCATAGGTTCCTGGCGATCACCGCATCCTGTTGCCTTTGCTCAGCGTCGCTCTTGGAGCCTGCATTCCAGGCAACGTCTTGTGCACTTCCCGGCGGCGGTCGCAGTCTGTGTCTACTATAAAAGCCTGTGCGAGCTGACTTTCGATCACAGAACGAGAATCCCGATGACCAGGAGGATTGCAGGCATCGCCCCAAAGGCTGGATCGCCTGGCTGTCCGTGGTGCTGCCGATCTCCGATTAAACTGGATCGATCATGAAAACGCTCACGGTTATCTGCACCTGTCTGCTTGCCGCCAGCGCGGCGACAAGCCTGTGCGCCAGGGCTGCCACCCCTGCCCCCCTGTTTAAAACCAGCTTCGATTGCGCCAGCGCGAGTGCACCGGTGGAAAAGCTGATCTGTCGTGACGCGCAACTGGCGCGAATGGACCGTGAACTGGACCGTCTCTACCGCCTGGCGCTCACGGACGAACACTCGGTTCCGCCCCCGGGAAAAGTCAGCACCGATCAACAAATCTGGACACTGACGCGCAATCAATGCTTCATCGAAGCGGATCCCAAGGCGTGTACGGTGAGCCGCTATGCCGAACGCGCCCATCAGTTGCGCCAGGGCTCTGCCATCGTCAGGACCAAGGACCCGGACCGGCTCACCGAAGGCCCGCTGGCGATTCGATGTGCGGGGCTTAATGCGCTGATCGCCGCTACCTGGTTCAACGCCGACCCCGGTGTGGTTTACCTGCGCTGGGCCAACTCGTCGATCACCCTGAGCCAGGAACCTGCGGGGACAGGTCGGCGCTACAGCGGCAAGGACAACACGGGTTACTTTAGTTTTTCGCAAACCGGTGATGATGTGCTATTCCAGAAGCCGGGCTCCGGGACACTGCGCTGCAAAATGGAGCCGACGGGGTGATGCACTATCTACTTCAGAAAGTCAGGGGGCGGGACGCGTGTATGGGTGATGCATTGAAGTGGCTGGTGTTGAGCGTAGTCATGCTGTTTCAAGCCAGCACCGCAGTGCTTTGGGCGGCGGAGGCGCCAAACCCGATCTCCGCAGTCCCGGGAGCGCCCTCATTTTCGGTGTCCCAAAGCGAGTTGCAGGACTTGCAGGTTCGCCTGGATCGCATCAAGCAGCAAGTCTCCCAGGCGAACAACCTGAGCCTGATGGTCGGCCTGCAGGATTCGGTGCAGCTGTATATCAATGACATCGACACCCTGCAGTCAACGCTGCTGCCCGAGCAGAAGCAGTTGCAGGCGCAACTGGACGTGCTGGGGCCGGTGTCGCCGGTCGAGGTCGGCGCAGAGAAGTCGGAAATCGCCATGCAACGCGCTGACCTGTCCGAGCAAAAGCGCCGGATCGACGCCAGCCTCACCACACTGGCAGCGCTCAGAGCCAGCGCCGCCGGGCTCATCCCGCAGATCGCCGGCATTCGCCGCAGCCTTCTGGAGAGCGAGGTCACCCTGCGCAGTGGCAGCATCCTGGGGCCAGAGTTCTGGTCGCCGTTGTTCAGCCCGCCCAAAGACGATCGCCAGCGCTTGAGCGAGTTCGTAGAGCAGGCCCAAGACGCCCTGGCAGTCGCCTGGCAACCGGGCAAACGTCTGGCTACCGTGTTGTTGGTGGTGCTGGCACTGGCAATCTGGAGCTGGGGCCGCAGGGTGGCTGATCGCGGACTGACCTGGCTGTGTATTCATCGCATGCCTGAAGGACGTTTGCGTCGCAGTTCGCTTGCCCTGGCTTCGGTGATCGCCACGGTGCTCGCTACCGCGCTGGCGATGCAGTTGCTGTTCTACGCACTCACCCGCCAGCTGCCGCTGACACCAATGCTGCAAAATTTCTCCGACGAGTTTGAAAAGCTGATTTATCTGTGCGTGATGATTACCGGGTTGAGCCGCGCGCTATTGTCGACCGAGCATCCGTCGTGGCGGCTGCCGACCATCTCCGACTCCGTGGCCCACGCACTCGAACCCTTTCCGCGGATAGTGGCCTGCACCCTGCTGGTATTGGTGGGCCTGGCGCAAATCAGCAATGTCAGCGGCATGAGCGCCTCGGCCATATTGCTGGGGCGCGGGGTGATTGCCCTGGTCGTCACCGTGCTGTTTGCGATGCTGTTTCGCCGCGCCAACAAAGCCCGCAGGGCCGTGGTGGTGGCCGGCGACTCACCGGAGGCCAGTACCACGCTGGCCGGGCTGATTTATTCCGCTGCCACCGTGGCCATGATCATTTCGCTGTTCGCCCTGCTGATCGGTTACGTGTCCCTGGCACGCTTCATCACCTATGAACTGGTCTGGGGCTTCCTCGTCCTCTGCGGTTTCTACCTGCTCATCCAGCTGCTCAAGGACAGCTGTGAATACCTGTTCTCCGCCAAGAGCGCGAGCGGCAAGGCGCTCAAACAATTGCTCGGCATCGGTGACACTCGTCTCGAGCAAATTTCCATCGTACTGTCCGGTGTGGGCCGCGCCGCGTTGCTGTTGCTGGCGATCA
The DNA here is from genome assembly GCF_040310425.1 of Pseudomonas sp. 65/3-MNA-CIBAN-0223. Taxonomy (NCBI): domain Bacteria; kingdom Pseudomonadati; phylum Pseudomonadota; class Gammaproteobacteria; order Pseudomonadales; family Pseudomonadaceae; genus Pseudomonas; species Pseudomonas sp. 65/3-MNA-CIBAN-0223. Next base: position 111,076 of record NZ_JBEOPV010000018.1, on the reverse strand, counting down.
TTTCCATGTTCGTCGGTGGCGTCGGAGTCACGCTGGGGCAATTGTTCAGCCAGGTGGTGGCTATCCTAGGTGGCGACGGCTTGCGCAAACTCAATGTGGTTCCGGCTCATTTGCTCAACGCGGTGCTGGCGCTGCTGATCGGCATCTATCTGATCCGCTCGCTGCGCCGCTGGCTGGATAACGAGTTCCTGCCCAAGACCAATATGGATCCGGGCATGTGCGCGTCCCTCAGCACGCTATTTGCCAACATCGGCTACGCGCTGGTGATCCTGCTGACGCTGTCGTCCCTGGGTATCCAGTGGACCAACCTGGCGTGGATCGTCAGCGCCCTGTCGGTGGGCATCGGTTTCGGTTTGCAGGAGATCGTGAAGAACTTCGTTTCCGGCCTGATTCTGCTGACCGAGCGCCCGGTAAAGGTAGGCGATTTGATCAGTATCAGCGGGGTCGAAGGCGATATTCGCCGGATCAACGTGCGGGCCACGGAAATTCAGCTCAGCGACCGCTCCATCGTCATCGTCCCCAACTCGCAGCTAATCTCGCAGAACCTGCGCAATGTGACCCTGGGCGGCAGCGCGCAGGGGGTGGCCAGCCTGGAGCTGACCTTTCCGCTGGACATTGACCCCGAGCAAGTCAAGAACCTGCTGTACGACACCTACTGCGAGCACGAAACCATTCTCGACAAGCCTGCGCCGATGGTGCGCTTCAGCAAGCTCAGCCCCGAGGGCATCACGCTGACCGTCACGGGTTACGTCAGCAGCCCGAGGATCGTCGCCGCGACCAAGAGTGATCTGTTGTTCGAGATACTGAAGCGGTTAGGCGCGGCGGGAATCGCGTTGGCCACACCTGCGCCGACAGTCTGATTGGGATAAAGATACGCCTGCGAAAAACAGCGGGAGCGAGCGCCCTCGCCACAGGAATTGGCAGACACAGGATCATCCAGTTGCGCGGTGGTTTCGGCCACTGCGCTTGAGCGTCTCGCTCGGCAGTTCCTTGAACAACGCACGGTAGCTGCTGGAAAACCGCCCCAGATGCCAGAACGACCACTTCATCGCGACCTCGGCCACGGTAGTGTCAATGGGTCTGCACCCGAGCAGTTCGCGGTGCGCACTGTTCAGTCGGCGCAAGCGCAGCCAGTGGGTGGGCGTCATGCCGGTGTAGGCCTTGAACGCGTGCTGGACCTGGCGCAACGACACCCCGGCAACCTGGGCAAGTTGCAGCAGGTTGAGGGTTTCCTCCGGCGAGTCCGCTGCCCACTCACCAATGCGCTTCATCACCGCCCGTTCCTCGGTGCGGCGCTGCAGACCACCGTGATCCAGGCACACACTGGCATTGTCGAGCAGATAGAGGCAGTCCTCGAGCAACTGTTGGGTCAGGGCTTCCCTGCTGGGTGGATCGATTGTCTGTGTCAGCTGGGTCAAGGTGCTGCTGAGCCAGCGACTGAACAAGGCGTTCTGTCCTGAATTCAACGGCGCCAGGAACAGACCCTCGAGCCTGGCAACGTCCAGGCCGTGACGTCGCACGAAGTCCGGACCGAACACCACGGCGATTTCCTGGTAGTTCTCCGGGGTGATCCAGATGTTGCGGCTCTCGCCATTGAGCACATACAACGCGTTGTCACTGCGATCGAAACAGAACGCCAGCGCCCCCTGGGGCGCACTGAAATTCTGCTCGACCCGGGTGTTCATCTGCTCTTCGTAAATCTCCACGCCCTGCAGGTCCAGGTAACGCACGCGCCCGGCGAAATGCCCCGGTGACATCTGCTGGTATTGCTGCACCCACCCGGGCGTGGCGCGGATCTGTTCGGCCACATCTTCGGTGTTGAACGCTTGGACTTGTAACGGGCTGGACGCTGTCATGGGTGAACCTTACGCACTCGTTTGGTGCGTTTTGGTGCTGCTGAAAGTGGATAGATGGAACTGCAAGGCTCGCCCAAGATAGTCGTCAACGCGTCCCAGGGGAAGGGTGTGGTGGATGAAACCGCCCTCCCCGGCGTTAATAAAACCAATAACGAGGTCTGTATGAATGTCCCTTTCGATCAGCTGTTCACTTGGCTGAAAGATCACAAGATTACCGAAGTCGAGTGCGTCGTCAGCGATTTGACCGGCATTGCACGCGGCAAGATTGCACCCACCAACAAGTTCCTGCATGAGCGAGGCATGCGCCTGCCGGAAAGTGTGCTGTTGCAAACGGTGACCGGGGACTTTGTCGACGACGACATCTACTACGACCTGCTCGACCCGGCCGATATCGACATGGTCTGCAAGCCCGACGCCGACGCGGTGTACGTGGTGCCGTGGGCCATCGAGCCGACGGCTATCGTTATCCATGACACGTTCGACAAGTTCGGCAACCCCATTGAACTGTCACCGCGCAACGTCCTGAAAAAAGTCCTGCAGTTGTACACCGACAAAGGCTGGCGACCGATTGTTGCGCCGGAAATGGAGTTCTACCTGACCCAGCGCTGCGAAGACCCGGACTTGCCCCTCAAGGCACCACTGGGCCGTTCGGGCCGTGCGGAAAGTGGCCGGCAGTCGTTTTCCATCGACGCCGCCAATGAATTCGACCCGTTGTTCGAAGACGTCTACGACTGGTGTGAACTGCAAGGCCTTGACCTGGACACACTGATCCACGAAGACGGCCCGGCGCAGATGGAGATCAACTTCCGTCACGGCGACGCGCTGGACCTGGCCGACCAGATAACCGTATTCAAGCGCACGCTGCGCGAAGCGGCGCTCAAGCACAACGTGGCGGCAACCTTCATGGCCAAGCCCATCGGCGATGAGCCCGGCAGCGCCATGCACATTCACCAGAGCGTGGTGGACATCAGCACCGGCCAGCCGATTTTCGTCGACGCCGACGGCAAGATGAGCGAGCTGTTTTTAAACCACATTGGCGGCCTGCAGAAGTACATCCCCAAAGTGCTGCCGATGTTCGCGCCCAACGTCAATTCGTTCCGCCGCTTCCTGCCGGACACCTCGGCCCCGGTGAACGTCGAATGGGGCGAGGAGAACCGTACCGTCGGCCTGCGGGTACCGACCTCAAGCCCCGAGGCGATGCGCGTGGAGAACCGCCTGCCCGGCGCAGATGCCAACCCCTACCTGGCGATTGCCGCCAGCCTGTTGTGTGGTTACCTGGGCATGATCGAAGGCGTGCAGCCAAGCGCGGCGGTAGAGGGTCGCGCCTATGAGCGGCGCAACCTGCGCCTGCCGATCACCATCGAGGACGCCCTGACGCAAATGGAAGAGTGCCAGACCATCGAAAAGGTCCTGGGCAGCAAATTCGTGCGCGGGTATGTCGCGGTGAAGCGCGCCGAACACGAGAACTTCAAGCGGGTGATCAGTTCGTGGGAGCGTGAATTTCTGTTGTTCAGCGTTTAGGTATCAGGCGTCTGCGAAGGCCCCATCGCGACCAGGCTCGCTCCCTCAGGGGAATGAATGCCATTCGTTCCCACTTTGGAATGCCATCAACTGTGGGAGTGAGCCTGCTCGCGATGAGCCACCAACAACACGACAGAAACACCTGAAAAATCCAATAACTCCAAGAGGTGTCGAATGCGTCTATTGAAATCCGTGGTCCCGGCAACGCTGGCCTTGCTGTTCAGCGCAGTGTCTCAGGCCCAGCCTACCGTCAGTGTCTACAACTGGACCGATTACATTGGCGAGACCACCCTGGTCGACTTCCAGGCGAAAAGCGGGATAAAAGTCATCTATGACGTCTTTGATTCCAACGAAACCCTCGAAGGCAAGCTGCTCGCCGGGCGGACCGGATACGACGTGGTGGTGCCGTCCAACCACTTCCTCGCCCGTCAGGTAAAAGCCGGCGCGTTCCTCAAGCTCGATCGCGCGCAATTGCCTAACTACAAGCACCTGGACCCCAAGCTCCTCGCCCTGCTGGAAAGCAACGACCGGGGTAACGAGCATTCGGTGCCGTACCTGTGGGGCACTAACGGCATCGGATACAACGTTGAAAAGGTCAAACAGGTGCTCGGCATCGACCGGATCGACTCCTGGGCCGTGATGTTCGAGCCGGAAAACCTGAAAAAACTCAGCCAGTGCGGCGTCTCGATGATGGATTCGGCGGACGAAGTGTTCCCCGCCATTCTCAATTACATGGGCATGGACCCGCGCAGTGAAAATCCCGAGGATTACAAGAAAGCCGAAGCCAAACTGCTGAGCATCCGGCCATACATCACGTATTTCCACTCGTCCAAGTATGTGTCCGACCTGGCCAATGGTGACATCTGCGTCGCCTTCGGCTATTCCGGCGACGTGTTCCAGGCTGCCAACCGCGCCAAGGAAGCCGGGAACGGAGTGAACATCGCCTACGCCATCCCCAAGGAAGGCAGCAACCTGTGGTTTGACCTGCTGGCGATTCCAGCCGACGCGAGCAACCCTAAAGAAGCCCATGCGTTCATCAATTACCTGCTCGACCCGCAAGTGATTGCCAAAGTCAGCGCCTCGGTCGGCTACGCCAACCCCAACCCTGACGCCAAACAATTCATGGACCCGGAGCTGGTAAACAACCCCGAGGTCTATCCTCCTCAGGCCGTCCTCGACAAGCTCTACATCTCGACTACCCCGCCCCAGGCGATCATGCGACTGATGACGCGTTCGTGGAGCAAAGTGAAGTCCAACAAATGAACCAGTACACTCAGGAACATGCGCACTCTTACTACGCCGCCACGGCCCGGGACCTGACGGCCTACCCGAGCCTGGCGACTGATCGGGTTGCTGACGTGTGTGTGATAGGCGGCGGTTTTACCGGGGTCAATACCGCGATCGAGCTGGCGCAGCGTGGGCTTTCGGTGATTCTGCTCGAAGCCCGGCGGATTGGCTGGGGCGCCAGTGGGCGCAATGGTGGACAGTTGATCCGTGGGATCGGCCATGACGTCAGCGGGTTTGGCCGTTACATCGGGGCGGATGGCGTGCGTTATCTGGAGCACGCCGGCACAGCATCGGTCGAACTGGTGGGCCAGCGCATTCGCGAGCACGCCATTGATTGCGACTTGCGCTGGGGCTTTTGCGAACTGGCCAACACCCAGGCGCAGTTCGCCGCATTCAAGGCTGAGCAGCAGCAACTGCAGACGAGTGGATACGCCCATGAAACCCGCCTGGTGGGGCCGCAGCAGATCCGCCAGGAAGTGGTGGACTCCGGCGTGTATGCCGGCGGCCTGGTGGACATGGGCTCGGGGCACCTGCATCCGCTCAACCTGATCCTTGGCGAAGCACGCCTGGCTGCGTCCCTCGGGGTGCAGATCTTCGAGCAGAGTCCGGTGCTGGAGTTGATCCATGGCGATACGGTGCAGGTGCGTTGCGCGGGTGGCACGGTGCGCGCGGGCAGGCTGGTGCTGGCGTGCAACGCGCACCTGGATGAACTCGAGCCCAAACTCAGTGGCAAGGTGTTGCCCGCCGGCAGCTACATCATTGCGACCGAGCCGCTGACCGCGGATGCCGCCAGTGCATTGATCCCCCACAACCTGGCGTTGTGCGATCAGAAGGTCGGGCTGGATTATTACCGGCTTTCGGCCGACCGACGCTTGTTGTTTGGCGGTGCCTGTCATTATTCCGGCCGCGACCCGGCGGACATTGCCGCCTATATGCGCCCGCAGATGCTCAAGGTGTTCCCGCAACTGGCGGATGTGCGCATCGACTACCAATGGGGCGGCAAGATCGGCATCAGCGCCAATCGCTTCCCCCAGGTCGGTCGCTTGGGCCAGCACCCGAATGTCTACTATGCCCAGGGTTACTCCGGGCATGGGCTGAACGTGACCCACTGGTGCGCCAAGCTACTGGGTGAAGCGATACATGCCGGACACAGCCAGGGCTTCGATGTATTCAGCGCCGTGCCGCACATGACCTTCCCCGGCGGCCCGATGCTGCGCTCGCCGCTGCTGGCGTTGGGGATGTTGTGGTATCGGGTGCGCGAAATCCTGGGCTAAATCCGCCTCCGCAGGAGCTGCCGAAGGCTGCGATCTTTTGACCTTGACCCTAAATAAAGGCAAAGACCGCAGCCTTCGGCAGCTCCTGCAGAGCTCATGCCTTCTGTCTTCTCATGGCTTTGATTCAATTTCGATTTGCTGATTCGCCACTCGCCTCTATATTGAGGAGGTGCTCTGCCTTTAAAGCCTCTTATTGAGCGCGACCCATGGCCTCGAACGACCAGTTGATCATCTGCGAGCATTGCGATTGCGTGTTTCAAAAAGCGACGCTCGCCAAACATCAGAAAACCCTGTGCTCACGTTGTGGCGGGGTGCTCCAGCGCTATAACGGCTTGACCATAGAGCAGCGCCTGGCGTTGAGCCTCACGGCGCTGGTGGTGTGGATCTTCACCAACTTCTACCCGGTAATGAGCATCAGCCTCAAGGGCTTGAAAAACAGTGCCACGCTCTGGGATTCGGTACTGGCCCTCAGCCAGGGCCCCATCACCTTCATCGCCATGGTCGCAGCCATCGCCATGATCATCGCCCCGATCTTTCAGCTGGTGCTGCTGATCTGGGTACTCGGTTTCGCCCTCTCCGGGCAACGCTGCCCCGGCTTCAAACCCTGCATGCGCTGGCTGGAAACCCTGCGCCCCTGGAGCATGCTCGAAGTCTGCCTGCTGGGGGCCATGGTCGCCGTGATCAAACTGGCAGGGTTGCTCGATGTATTGCCCGGCATCGGCCTGTTCGCCCTTGCCGTGCTCAGCCTGATGATGATCCGCATCGCCGGGCGCGACGTGCGTGATCTGTGGGACACCCTATGAGCCGACCGCCAGTGGCGCATGACCTCGACCTATGCCTCTGTCACAGTTGCGGCCTGGCGTGCGACATGACGCATGAACCCCATGAGTGCGAACGCTGTGACGCGCCCTTGCACCGACGCAAGACCAACTCGATCACCCGGACCTGGGCTTACCTGCTGACCTCGCTGGTGTTCTACATTCCCGCCAACCTGTTGCCGGTCATGAACACAAAGATGGTCGGCAATGGCGCCGACAGCACGATCATGAGTGGCGTGCTGGAGTTCTGGGAAGCGGGTGCCTGGGACATCGCCCTGATCATCTTCATCGCCAGCATCGCGGTGCCGGGCATCAAGTTCGTGGCCCTGACGCTGCTGCTGGTGACCGTCCAGCGCAACAGCCTGTGGGCACGCAGGGAGCGCTCGAAAATGTATCGCTTCGTCGAGGTGATCGGCTACTGGTCGATGCTCGACGTCATCGTCGTGGCGCTGGTCGCCGCCCTGGTGAAATTTCAGGCCCTGGCCGATATCGAGCCAAGGCCGGGTATTCTGTTTTTTGGCCTGGTGGTGGTGTTCACCATGCTGGCGGCGATGAGTTTCGACCCACGCCTGATCTGGAATGAATCGCGGGAAAAGCCGCATATCGAGGAGGTCATGGATGAAGTCGCAAGCCACTGACGGGCCCCAGGCCCCCGGCCAGGCCCCGATCAAGACCCGCAGGTTCAGCGTTTCCCTGGTGTGGATCGTGCCGATCGTTGCGGTACTGGTCGGTATTTCGCTGGTGGTGCACAGCATCCTGCAGCAAGGGCCGACCATCACCATCACGTTCAAGACGGGCGCCGGCCTCACCGCCAACAAGACCGAGGTCAAGTACCGCAACGTGGTGATCGGCCATGTCTCGGAAGTCGAACTCAGTGACGACCAGAAAAGTGTCAATGCCACGATAAAACTGGCCAAGCAGGCGGAAAGCTTTACCCGTGAAGACTCGAAGTTCTGGGTCGTGCGCCCGCGCATCGGGGCTGGCGGTGTGTCGGGTATCGACACCCTGCTGTCCGGCGATTACATCGGCGCTGATATCGGCCAGGCCAACACCCGGGCGAAGCGCTTCCAGGGCATGGAAAACCCGCCGCCGATCACCTACGGCGAACCGGGCAAGCGCTTTACCCTGCACACCCAGGACCTGGGCTCGCTGGACATCGGCTCGCCTGTCTACTACCGCAAGATCCCGGTCGGCCAGGTGGTGGCCTACGCCCTGGACCCCGATGGCAAAGGGGTGAACATCGACGTGTTCGTCCACTCGCCCAATGATGCCTATGTCACACAAAACACCCGGTTCTGGAACGCCAGCGGCATTGATGTAAGTGTCGGCGCCAACGGCTTTGCGCTCAAGACCGAGTCGTTGTCCTCGATACTGGTCGGCGGCATCGCCTTTCGCGCCCCTGAGTACAGCCCTGACGACAAACCCGCGGCAGAAGAATATGCCTACGAGCTGTTCCCTGACCAGCAGACCGCCCTCGCCCCGCCCAATGGCAAGGCGCAGTACCTGAGCCTGCGTTTCGATCAGGCGCTGCGTGGGCTGAAGGTCGGCGCCCCGGTGGAGTTCCTCGGTACGGAGTTCGGCAGAGTCGTTTCGGTCAACCTCGATTTCGATGCGCAGAAGCGCAGCTTTCCGCTGAATGTCGGCATCGTCATCTACCCGCAACGCCTCGGCACGGCCCATACCAAGATTCAAAAGGTGTTGAATCACGACTCCAACGACGAGGCCGCCGGTGTGCGCCTGATGGGCTCCTTCGTCGAGAACGGCCTGCGCGCCCAGGCCCGCAGTGGCAACCTGTTGACAGGGCAGCTGTACATTGCGCTGGACTTCTATCCCAAGGCGCCAAAGGTCGCGTTCGATGTGACTGCCCGCCCCGTCAGCATTCCAACCATTCCGGGCAGCCTGGAGGAGATTCAGGGCAAACTGGAGGCGATGGTCGACAAGATCAACAAACTGCCGATCGAACGAATCGCCAACAACCTCGATGCCAATCTGGTCGAGCTGCGCAAGGGCCTGACCCAGTTTAATGCCAAGACGTTGCCCGGCGTCCAGAGCACCCTGGCCGACGTCAGCAAGACCTTGCAGTCGGCCAACTCGACATTGGCCGAGGACTCGCCGCAACGTGAGCAACTGTCCGAAACCCTGGACGATCTGGGCCGTACCTCGCGTTCCTTGCGCGACCTGGCGGATTACCTGGGACGCCACCCCGAATCGCTGATTCGCGGACGCCCCAATAATGCCGCGCCTATCGACCTGCAAGGGCCGCCGAGCAAATGACCACAGGAGCATCACCCATGGCTTTTCCGCTGAAGATCGCCCTGCTCGCCGCGCTGTCATTGCTCGCCGCCTGCCGCAGTGATCCGATTCAGTTCCATACGTTGACCCCGGCGCAGTTGAACGCGAATTCGCAGTCCACGGCGCAGATCCAGATCGAATCACTCACGGTGCCGCCCCAGGTCGATCGTCCGCAGATCGTCGTGCGCCAGGGCAATACCGGGATCGCGATTCTTGAAACCCAATGGTGGGGCGCCAGCCTGGTGGATGAGTTACGCAGCGCGCTGGTCGACCAGATGGTCAACAGCAACCCCAGGCGCAATATCTCGGTGCGCCTTGAGGTGCAGCGGTTCGACTCGATTCCGGGTCAATATGGGCTGATCGACGTAAAATGGCGCCTGCGCGACGCAGGCGCCACTGAAAAGGGCACCCTCACCTGCCGCAGCACCTTGAAGACCCCTTCCGGGCCTTCGATTGACGACCTGGTTGATGCGCAGCAGAACAACGTCAAGCGTCTGGCCGCGCTGATCAGCCAGGCGGCAGGCAATCCGCAAAAAACCTGCCCCACCAGTCTGTAAACACTGACAAATCCTGTATGTTCGTCAGTGTTCAAGCGGAATATCAGGCTGCCAGGGCTATCGTTCAGGTGCACCCACTGTAGGAGCGAGCTCGCTCGCGATGGTCGTCAACGATAACGCGGGGTGTCAGGCTCCCAGAGAGATCGTTCACGACCATCGCGAGCGAGCTCGCTCCTACAACAACGGCATCACAAATCGAAACGATCCACCGCCCGCCGCCGCTCGTTGTCGTCACGCACATCGTAGTTGGCGGTCGTCTGGATATTGCTGTGGTGCGCCAGCTTCTGCGCGATCGAAAGGTCGTGCTCCTCGATCACCCGGGTGATGAACGACCGCCGAAAATCGTGGGGCATGATCTTCACGCCGACCTGCGCGCCACGCTGGCGGGCAATGTAATAGATCGCATGTTTGGTGATGCGCTCGCGCGTGATGTGGCTGCCTCGACGAATGCGGTTGAACAGGAACGGGTCATCCACCTCCCCCTCCTTGAGCTGCGAGCGGCGCAGTTCGAGCCAGGCGTCGAGTTTGGCAAAGGCCCAGGTGGGCGCATATTTGATCAACTGCTTGTTGCCCTTGCCCGTCACTCGCAGGCTGCGCTCGGCAAAATCCAACTGACTGAGGTCCAGGTTGACCGACTCCGACTTGCGCATCCCCGAGCCATACAGAATTGCAATGATAGCGGCGTCGCGCAGCCCCTGTGGCCTGGGGTCGGCGGCACACACCGCCATCAGTTCCTGGATCAGCGAACGGCGCAGGTTGCGCCCCTGGGACAGCCGCGTGCCGGCGATGCCCTTGACCGAGCGCATCTTCAACAGGTGTTCCTGGCTGATCAGGCTCATGCGCCAGGCTTCATTCATTACCCCGCGCACGGCGTTGACGTACAGCGATGAGGTGTTGGGCGCATAACCGTCCTCGCGCAGCGCTGCAACCAGCGCAATGACATCCTCTGGCTGTAATTGATGCCAGGGAATTTCCTCGACGTTCATGTCTTCGAAACCCAGGCGATCGGTGGCATCCTGCAGGACATAACGCATCGTCATTTGGCTGGAGGGTGCCAATCGCGCCAGGTAGACAGTGAGCGGATTAGCCTTGGAAGCGGGTAAGTCAGTCAAACGAAACGGCCTTGAGTGAAATCGGTGTCATGGAGCAAAAAACAGCAATCGGCTGCCTTGCGGTGGTCAGGTGCGGGACGAATCACAAGCTCCATCATCTGACGTGCCCCGGTGGGGCTCCCAACCCTGCCGGCCGGGGCTGCAAAAGTCAAATCAGCTGTCATTTAAAAATCGCAACGCTCCAATTAAACTCATAATTAATGCATTCAACCTGCATTAATATGAATTTGTCAGTGACCGTATAGCGAGGCAAACTGTGCGCGTTCCTCCCCCAACAGAGGGAACACTTTCAAGGGCTTACTGGGTTTCCAGCCGAGCCTTTTTTTTCGCCTGCTTTTCACGGATCGTTTAATTCATGCTTGCTCGCTGGTTACCTGCCGCCATCAACACTCGCCCCACTGAATGGAGCCGCGCCGCGATTGGCATGGCCATAGGTACGATGTTCACCGTCTGGCTGTGCAGCCAGGTATTCGGCGTCGAAGTGGCCCAACACCTTATCGGGCCGCTGGGGGCTTCGGCCGTGCTGCTGTTTGCCGTGTCATCCGGTGCCCTCGCCCAACCCTGGGCGATCCTGGGCGGCTACCTGAGTGCTGCAGTGGTAGCTCTGCTGGTAGCGCACGTGCTCGGTCGCACGTTGACCAGCGCATGCCTGGCGGCGGGTGTTGCGCTGATCCTGATGTGCTGGCTGCGTTGCCTGCACCCGCCAGCCGGCGCCCTGGCGCTGACCCTGGTGCTGGCCGACCCTGCGACCATCGCCCTTGACTGGCAAGCTCTGGGGCCCGTCATGCTCGGGGCTGCCACCCTGTTGTTATGTGCCCTGCTCTACAATAACCTGACGCGCATCCGTTATCCCAAACGTGCAGGCGAGCCCCCGGTGGCAGTGACCGCCGGTCCCGCCGTGGTCGACAGCCAAGGCATCACCGCCCAGGATTTGAAGCTGGCCCTGGCAGACCTGGAGGCCTTCTACGACGTCACGCCCGAAGACCTCGAGCAATTGATCCATGCCAGTGAAGTGCACGCCCGGCGGCGTAACATTGGCGACGTGTTCACTGAACGGTCCGCGTAGTCAGATTCCGCTCCCTGCATGCATATCTGCAGACTGGACCTGCAGATATCCCGGTTGTACATCACAAATTTGCACTGGTACGATCCTTGATCGCTCGCGTGCGAGCTTCTCTATAAAGAACAATAAAAGCAGGGAGTTAGTGATGACTGCTCAGGTTTCTTCTCCGGGGACTCAGTCCATGGATGCCACGCACAACGACGTGCTGGCCGAAGTACGCAACCACATTGGTCACCTGACCCTCAATCGTCCCGCCGGTCTCAATGCCCTCACTCTCGACATGGTGCGTAACCTGCAGCGCCAGCTCGACGCCTGGGCGCAGGATTCGACGGTACACGCCGTCGTATTGCGCGGCGCCGGAGAAAAAGCCTTCTGTGCCGGTGGTGACATCCGCTCGCTGTACGACAGCTTCAAGAACGGCGACTCGCTGCACCAGGATTTCTTCGTCGAGGAATATGCCCTGGACCTCGCCATTCACCACTACCGCAAACCGGTGCTGGCGCTGATGGACGGATTTGTCCTGGGCGGCGGCATGGGCCTGGTGCAAGGTGCCGACCTGCGGGTGGTCACGGAAAAAAGCCGCCTGGCGATGCCGGAAGTGGGCATAGGCTATTTCCCGGACGTCGGTGGCAGCTACTTCCTGCCTCGCGTGCCCGGCGAGCTGGGGATCTACCTGGGCGTCACCGGCGTGCAGATTCGCGCAGCCGATGCTCTCTACTGCGGGCTGGCCGACTGGTACCTGGACAGCAATAAAATCGCCATCCTGGACGAGCAGCTTGATCAGATGGCATGGCACGACACCGCGCTCAAGGACCTGCAGGGCGTACTGGCCCGGCTCGCGGTGCAGCAACTGCCCGAGGCACCGTTCATTGCGCTGCGCCCGGCCATCGATCACTTCTTCGCCTTGCCCGACGTGCCGAGTATGGTTGAGCAACTGCGTGCAGTCACGGTGGCTGACAGCCACGACTGGGCGCTGGCGACTGCTGACCTGCTGGAGACGCGCTCGCCGCTGGCCATGGGGGTCACCCTGGAAATGCTGCGCCGTGGTCGCCACCTGAGTCTGGAAGACTGTTTTGCCCTTGAACTGCACCTGGACCGCCAGTGGTTCGAGCGTGGTGACCTGATCGAGGGCGTGCGCGCCTTGCTGATCGACAAAGACAAGACGCCACGCTGGAACCCGCCCACCTTGCAGGCGCTGGGCGCCGGGCATGTGGAGAGTTTCTTTGAAGGCTTCGATCGGAGCGGGAGCTGAGCCATGCACGATATCGAATTGAGCGAAGAGCAAGTGATGATCCGCGACATGGCCCGGGATTTCGCCCGGGGTGAAATCGCGCCTCATGCCCAGGCCTGGGAAAAGGCCGGCTGGATTGATGACGCCCTGGTGGCGAAGATGGGCGAGCTCGGCCTGCTGGGCATGGTGGTACCCGAGGAATGGGGCGGCACCTATGTCGACTACGTGGCCTATGCGCTGGCGGTGGAGGAAATTTCCGCAGGTGACGGCGCCACCGGCGCCCTGATGAGCATCCACAATTCCGTCGGTTGCGGGCCCGTGCTGAACTTCGGCACCGAAGAACAGAAACAGGCCTGGCTGCCGGACCTGGCCAGCGGCAAAGCCATTGGCTGCTTCTGCCTGACCGAACCCCAGGCCGGTTCCGAAGCACACAACTTGCGCACCCGCGCGGAACTGCGCGATGGCCAGTGGGTGATCAACGGCGCCAAGCAATTTGTCAGCAATGGCAAGCGCGCCAAATTGGCCATCGTGTTCGCCGTGACCGACCCGGACCTGGGCAAACGCGGAATTTCCGCCTTCCTGGTGCCGACTGATACCGCCGGTTTCATCGTAGATCGCACCGAACACAAGATGGGCATTCGCGCATCCGATACCTGCGCAGTCACCCTGAACAATTGCACCATCCCCGAAGCCAATCTGCTGGGTCAACGCGGCAAGGGCCTGGCCATCGCCCTGTCCAACCTTGAAGGTGGACGCATCGGCATCGCCGCCCAGGCGCTGGGCATCGCCCGCGCGGCATTTGAAGCAGCCCTGGACTATGCCCGTGGTCGGGTGCAGTTCGATAAGCCGATCATTGAGCACCAGAGCATTGCCAATCTGCTCGCCGACATGCACACCCGGCTGAACGCGTCGCGCCTGTTGATCCTGCACGCGGCGCGCCTGCGCAGCGCCGGCAAGCCTTGCCTGTCGGAGGCGTCACAAGCCAAGCTGTTCGCGTCGGAAATGGCCGAGAAGGTCTGCTCTTCGGCGATACAGATTCATGGTGGGTATGGCTACCTGGAAGACTACCCGGTGGAGCGCTACTACCGCGATGCGCGGATCACGCAGATCTATGAGGGGTCGAGCGAGATTCAGCGGATGGTGATCGCCCGAGAATTGAAGAACTATCTGGTTTAGGGCCTGCAAGAACTGCGGGCAAGCCTTGCTCCCACAGTCACTGATAACCTGTAGGAGCAAGGCTCGCCCGCGATAGCCTTACGCGATTACTGGCCCTGGAACTGCGCCTCACGCTTGGCAATAAACGCCGCCATCCCTTCCTTCTGATCCTGCGTCGCGAACGCCGCATGGAATACACGACGCTCAAAGCGCACGCCCTCAGACAGGCTGACTTCGAACGCGCGGTTGACGCTTTCCTTGACCATCATCGCAATCGGCAGGGATTTAGCGGCGATCAACGCGGCGACTTTCAATGCCTCTGCCAGCAACTCATCCGCCGGCACGATGCGCGCCACGATGCCACAGCGCTCTGCTTCCACGGCGTCGATCAAACGTCCGCTCAGGCACATTTCCATGGCCTTGGCCTTCCCGACTGCGCGGGTCAGGCGCTGGGTGCCGCCCATGCCCGGGAGCACACCGAGGTTGATTTCCGGTTGGCCGAACCGGGCATTGTCGCCCGCCAGAATGAAGTCGCACATCAGTGCCAGTTCACAACCGCCACCCAAGGCAAAACCGTTCACCGCAGCAATGATGGGCTTGCGGCGATTGGCCACGCGGTCGCTGTCGCTGAACAGATCGTCGAGGTAGATCTGCGGATACGTCAGCTCGGCCATTTCCTTGATGTCGGCGCCGGCCGCGAAGGCTTTTTTTGAACCGGTGAGCACGATGCAGCCGATGTTCGAGTCAGCTTCCAGGCCATCGAGCGCCTGGTTCAGTTCGCTGACGATCTGCGCATTCAATGCGTTTAACGCCTGGGGCCGGTTCAGGGTGATCAGGCCAACACGACCGTGGATTTCCAGCAAAATCGTTTCGTAGTTCACAAATGGACTCCTGTTCAAAGGTTGCGCGAGATAACCATGCGTTGAATGTCGCTGGTGCCTTCGTAGATCTGGCACACCCGCACGTCGCGGTAGATGCGCTCCAGCGGGAAGTCGTTCAGGTAACCGTAGCCGCCCAAGGTTTGCAAGGCCGCAGAACAGACTTTTTCAGCCATTTCCGAGGCAAACAACTTGGCCATCGAGGCTTCGACCAGGGCGGGCTTGCCGCTGTCACGCAAAGCCGCTGCGTAGTGCACCATCTGCCGGGCAACGGCAATCTGGGTCGCCATGTCGGCGAGGCGGAACGCGACGGCCTGATGTTCGATGATCGGCTTGCCGAAACTTTCCCGCTCCCTTGCGTAGTCCCGGGCTGCTTCGAACGCGGCTCGGGCCATGCCCACCGATTGCGAAGCAATGCCGACACGACCGCCTTCGAGGTTGGCCAGGGCGATTTTGTAGCCTTCACCCTCCTCGCCCAAACGGTTGGCCACTGGCACCTTCACGTCTTCGAAGAGAATCTGGCAGGTGTCGGAGGCGTGCTGGCCGAGCTTGTCTTCGACCCGCGCGACTTTGTAGCCCGGTGAATCGGTGGGGACGATCAGAGCGGTGATCCCGCGCTTGCCTGCGCTCGGGTCCGTCACGGCAAACACGATCACCACGCCGGCATTCTGCCCGGAGGTGATGAACTGTTTGCAGCCGTTGAGCACGTAGTGGTCGCCTTCCAGGCGGGCACGTGTTCTCAGGCCACTGGCATCGGAACCGGCCTGGGGTTCGGTGAGGGCAAAAGCGCCGAGCATGTCGCCCCTGGCCAGGGGTTTGAGAAAGCGTTCTTTCTGCTCATCGGTGCCGTAATTGAGGATCGGCACGCAGCCCACCGAGTTGTGCACGCTCATGATGGTCGAGCACGCACCGTCACCGGCCGCGATCTCTTCCAGGGCCATGGCGTAGGCCAGGTAACCGGTGTCGCAGCCGCCCCATTGCTCCGGCACGAGCATGCCGAAGAAGCCCAGTTCGGCCATTTCGCCGATGGCTTCGGTGGGAAAACGATGCAGGCGGTCCCACTCGGCGGCGAACGGTTTCAGCCGTTCCTGGGCAAACTGCCGTGCCGCGTCGCTGATCTGGGATTGTTCGTCATTGGGAATCATGCCAAATCCTTGAATATGAAATACCCCGTATAGGAGCTGCCGCAGGCTGCGATCTTTTAATGATGATCTTCAAGGTCAAAAGATTGCAGCGTGCGGCAGCTCCTAAAGGGGGGGTGCGGGTTTTAGTACAGGCATTCCACAGCCATCGCCGTGGCTTCACCGCCGCCGATGCAGATAGCTGCAACGCCGCGCTTCAAGCCTTTCTGGCGCAGCGCCGAGAGCAGGGTCACCAGGATCCGCGCGCCGGATGCGCCAATTGGATGGCCCAGTGCGCAAGCCCCGCCGTGCACGTTGACTTTTTCATGGGGGATTTCCAGTTTGGCCATGGTCACCAGGCTGACCACCGCAAACGCTTCGTTGACTTCAAACAGATCGACCTGGTCCAGGGACCAACCCGTCTTTTTCATCAACTTGCGGATCGCGCCCACCGGGGCGACCGGGAACAGGCCTGGGGTATCGGCAAAGGCAGCATGCCCGTGAATCACTGCCAGCGGCTTGAGCCCCTGTTTTTCGGCAGCGGAGCGGCGCATCAACACCAGGGCCGCAGCGCCGTCGGAGATCGAGCTGGAGTTGGCCGCAGTCACGGTGCCACCGTCGCGGAACGCCGGCTTGAGTGAAGCAATCTTGTCCAGTTTGGCTTTCGGCGGCTGTTCGTCGTTACTGATTAGCACCTGTTCCTTGCCGACGGTAATGGTAAGCGGGACGATCTCGTCCTTGAAACTGCCGTCCTTGATCGCCTGCTGTGCACGGGTGGTCGAGGCAATGGCAAAGGCATCCTGGGCTTCTCGGCTGAAATCGTTGGTCTCGGCGCAGTCTTCGGCGAAGGTGCCCATCAGGCGTCCCTTGTCGTAGGCGTCTTCAAGCCCGTCGAGAAACATGTGGTCCATCACGCGACCGTGACCCATGCGGTAACCGCTGCGTGCGCGGTCCAGCAGGTACGGCGCGTTGGACATGCTCTCCATGCCTCCGGCGACGACCACCTCGGCACTGCCGGCGACGAGCATGTCGTGGGCCAGCATCGTCGCTTCCATACCCGAGCCGCACATTTTGTTCAGCGTGGTGCAGCGGGTTGATTTGTCCAGCCCGGCACCCAGCGCGGCCTGGCGCGCCGGGGCCTGGCCAAGGCCTGCGGAGAGGACGCAGCCGAACAGCACTTCCTCGACCAGAGCAGGGGCGATGCCGGCGCGTTCGACGGCGGCGCTGATCGCGGCAGCACCCAGTTGCGGTGCGGTGAGACTTTTCAGTTCGCCCTGGAACCCGCCCATGGGGGTGCGCACGGCGCTGACAATAACAATCGGATCGTTGGCAATAGTCATGACGAATTCTCCTACCTGGCGGCCATGCGCAAGGCACCGTCGAGACGGATCACCTCGCCATTAAGCATGCTGTTTTCAATGATATGCCTTACCAGCGCGGCATACTCGTCCGGTTTCCCGAGCCTGGGTGGAAACGGCACGCCAGCCGCCAGGGACGCGCGTACTTCAGGCGTCATGCCGGCCATCATCGGCGTCTCGAAAATGCCCGGGGCAATGGTCATCACGCGGATGCCAAAGCGCGCCAGCTCGCGAGCGGCGGGCAAGGTCAGGCTGACGATAGCGCCCTTGGACGCTGCGTAAGCCGCCTGGCCGATCTGGCCGTCGTAGGCAGCGGCCGACGCAGTATTGATGATCACCCCGCGCTCGCCGTCGCTATCCGCTTCAGTCTCGGCAATCGCCGCTGCCGCCAGGCGCAGCATATTGAAGCTGCCGATCAGGTTGACATTGATCACCTGGCTGAAGCTGGCCAGCGCATGCGGGCCGGTCTTGCCGAGGATTTTTTCGCCGCGCACGATACCGGCGCAGTTGACCAGGCCATTGAGGCCGCCGAAGGCTTTCACCGTGGCTTGCACTGCGGCTTCGGCGGCGGCCTCATCACTGATGTCGGCGACCACACTCTGCGCGCCAAGGCGCTGGGCCTGAGCGGCGACGGCGTCGGCGTTCATGTCTACCAGCATCACTCTGGCACCGGCGGCCACCAGCATTTCAGCGGTGGCGGCACCGAGCCCGGACGCACCGCCGGTGACGAGAAAAACCTTGTTTTCGATCTGCATCACAGTTTCCTTGGATTCAAGCTGAAACGTTCTTCGCGGCGGCCTCTTGAGCCTTGGCGATTTCCTGGTTGCGCAAGATAAAGCGCTGCAATTTGCCGCTTGGGGTTTTCGGCAATTCGCTGACAAATTCGATTTCACGGGGGTAAGAATGCGCGGCCAGGCGCTTGCGCACGTGCTGGCGCAGTTCTTCGGCAAGCGCCGGGTCGGCGCGGTATTGCGCACTGAGTACAACGAAGGCTTTGACCAGCTCGGTGCGCTCCGGATCAGGCTTGCCGACCACCGCCGCCTCGACCACGGCCGGGTGCTCGATCAGCGCGCTTTCCACGTCGAACGGCCCGACCCGGTAGCCGGAGGTGGTGATCACGTCGTCACTGCGCCCGACGAAGCTGATGCTGCCATCGGGGTTCCACTCGACGGTGTCGCCGCTCAGGTAGTAGTTGCCGACGAACGCTTTGGTGGGCGCGCCTTCGTAACCGGCGAACCAGCACATCGGTGACTGGCTGCGATCGATGGCCAGGATGCCCGGCTGACCGACGCTCAGTTCCTGGCAGGCTTCATCCAGCACCACAATGCGGTGGCCGGGCGAGGCAAAGCCGGCGGCGCCCATGTGAATCGGGTGTTCCAGGCCGTGGTGATTGCACAGCACCATGCCCAGTTCGGTCTGGCCATAATGGTCGTGGATGACCACGTTCAGGTTGTCGGCGAACCAGCGGATCACTTCCGGGTTCAGCGGTTCACCGGCACTGCTGACAATGCGCAACCTGCCTTTGATGGACCGGGCGAACTCGTCGCCGCCGGCGATCAGCAGTCGGTAGGCCGTTGGCGAGCCCGTGAGGTTGGTGATTCCATATTTGTTGATGACCCGGCAGGTACTTTCGAGGGTGAACGGGCCGTCGTAAAAGGTAATCGGATGCCCCATCGCCAGTGGCCCGGTCACGCCGAAATAGATGCCGTAGGCCCAGCCGGGATCGGCGACGTTCCAGAATGCATCTTCGGGGCGCAAGTCGACCGCATCGCGGGTGTAACTCTGGAACGCGACGATGGCCTTCAGGGGCACGGACAGGGCTTTAGACGGGCCGGTGGTGCCAGAGGTGAACATCAGCAGGAAAGGGTCTTCGCCAGTGAGCAGCACCGGTTCGCAGACAGCAGGGTAATTGGCCAGCTCAGCCCAGAAGCTGAAATCGCCACGAACAATGCCCTGGCCTTTTGGTCCTGCGACGGTAACGATGGTCGGGCAGTTCTCGACGTCGGCGAGCTTGCTGCGATTACCCGCATCGGTCACCACCACCTTGGCACCGGAACTGCCCAAACGGTGCTCGATGGCCTTGGGGCCGAAGGCGGTGAACAGTGGTTGATAGACCGCACCGATGCGCCAGGTCGCGAACACCGTGACCAGCAGTTCGATATTGCGAGGGAGCAAGCCGGCAACCTTGTCGCCTTTGCGCACGCCCTGCTCCAGCAGGAAATTGGCGAAACGCGCGGCTTTGTCCTGCAAGTCGCTAAACGTATAAGTCGCGCTCGAACCGTCGCGCCCCTCCCAGAACAGCGCAATGCGCCCGGGCAGTGCGTGCCGGTCGCAACACTCGACGCAGGCATTGAGCGCCGTGAGGTCGCCGGCCAGTGCGGCATCGACGGTGTGCTGATAATCGAACTGTGAAGTGGCAGTCAGGTAGTCGCGCATTGCCAGAATCCCTCTGTATTTTTATTAGGTTGGGGGGAACCGTAATCAACAGGAGAAATAGTCGCTCTGTGCGCCGGGCGGGACAATGGTCAAAGCTATCAAGTTGTTTGACTGGTTTGGCCAAGGTTAGGTAGGCGTTGCGGCTGCAATGGCCTCATCGCGGGCACGGTCACTCCCACAGGATCTGTGTGCTGACGCTAAAACTGTAGGAGCGAGCTTGCTCGCGATGGGGCCAGTCAGGCCACTACACAATCCCGCTCAGTCCGGCTCATTCAGTATAAGACTGCGGTAATGCCCGGGATTGGACCCCGACCACTTGCGAAACGCCTTGTAGAACGAGCTGGCATCGGCAAACCCCAGGCGCGTGGCGATTTCGGCAAAGCTGATCGCCGGGTCCGCCAGCCAGACGATCGCCAGCTCCTTGCGCACGCTGTCCTTGAGCCCCTGGTAAGTCTGCCCCTCCTCCGCCAAGCGACGGCGCAAGGTCGAGGCCGACATGCACAGTTGTTGCGCCAGTGCCTTGGTCTCCGGCCAGTCCTGGGCGGTGATCTGCCGCAAATCGTGCTTGATCCGGCTGGCGAGGCTCTGTGGATCGCGGTATTTCACCAGGATATTGGCCGGTGCATGGGCCAGGAAGCGCTTGAGCTCCTCGGGACTGCGGCGGATCGGCATGTCCAGGCAATCGGCGGCAAAAATCATGCGAGTGCGGGGTCGATCGAAGCGCAGGTTCTCGGAAAACATCACCTGGTAGTCGTCCAGAAAATCCGGTGCCGGGCAGCGCAGTTCAATCGCCAGGATCGGTATTCGCCGCCCGGCCAACCAGCAGGCGACGCCGTGCACGATCATCCAGTAGGTAAAGTAGGTGAACGCGCGCTTGGCGGGTTGCTCATCCTCGATCAGCACGATTTCCGCCAGGCTCTGCTGACGCACCAGTTGCGCAGGCAGGTGGTGGAACATCAGCGAGAGAAAGTCCAGGCCGCAGGTCAGGCCCGTCATCAGGCTTGGCTGGGCCATGGCGCTGCGGCAGAGGAATTCGAAACTGCCGGAGCGCAGTGGGCGCGGATCCATGCCAAAAAACTCATCGTCGCCCCGTCGGGCCAGCAGCCGCCACAGCCGTGCATAGGCCGTCGCCGGCACCCGGGCATGCGCGGTACCGAGTAACGCCGGGGCAATGCCGACCTTTTCCAGTACTTCGGCGGTTGCCACGCCGGGCGCACAACTTTGCAACAGCGCTTCGCGCACCAGTTGGATGGAGATAGTGTCTTTTTCCGACATTAAATCAGGCAGGCCAGGTTGTTATTCGAATATCGCCATCTTACATGCAGGAGGCAGCTTGCTGGCGATGGTCGTTAACGATAACGCGGGGTGCCTGACAGCCCGCGGCGTACTCAGGTTCTTCGCGAGCGAGCTCGCTCCTACACAGATTTGTAGGAGCCAGCTTGCTCGCGATGGGCGATAACGATAACGCGGGAAACCTGACACCCCGTGACGCACTCGGGTTTTTCACGAGCGAGCTCGCTCCTGCAAGTTACAGGATCCGGTACAGCAGCCTCTCGATCCGCACGCGGCTGACGCGCTTGAGGAACTTGGCCACCGCTGCCGGGTATTCCACCAGCGTTTCCAGGTCCTGGTATCGGCCAATGCGCGTGGTGTGCTGGAAAATCTGCCCAAGCTCTTCCCTGCGCGGCGCCAGCAGCTCACCTTTGGGATCATCCATCAGCAAGGCGTTTTCCAGGTCGAGACGGAACGCCCGCGGGTTCAGGTTATTACCGGTGAGCAAGGTATAACGCTGGTCGACCCACATGCCCTTGAGGTGGTAAGTGTTGTCGCCGTCCTTCCACAGGTGCAGGTTCAACTGGCCGCTGTCGATATAACGCTGATGACGCTTGGCGAAACGGCGCAGGCTGATTTCGTACAGGTATGGCAACGCCGCGATCACCTTGAACGGCTCGCTGGGTGGAATGTAGAAATCGTTGGCTGTCTTGTCCCCGACCACGATGTCGATCTTCACGCCCCGTGCCAGTGCCCGATTGATTTCCCGGGTCACGGCCAGCGGCAGGTTGAAATACGGCGTGCAGATGGTCAGCTGCTGCTGGGTGCTGGCGATCAACTCGCCAATCACCCGGCTCAGTGGATTGTTCTTGCCCACGCCGAGCAGCGGGCTGACTGACAGCCCGCCTTTGTCCGTAGTCCCACTGGTGGTGTCATACGTCGCGTGCTTGAGGCGGCTGCGCAGGTCACCGATGTCGTTGCGCAGGCTGCGGGTGGTTGGCAGATTGGGCAAATCCAGGCGATTGACCGCCTTGGAGGCGATCAGGCCGTGCTGCACCAGGTGTTGCATCGAGTCCGCCAGGTCACGGTTGTGCAACAGGTGATAACGGTCGTAACGGTACTTGTCGAACTTGTGCAGGTAAACGTTGTTCAGACTGGCGCCGCTGTAGATCACGCAGTCATCAATTACAAAACCCTTCAAGTGCAGCACGCCGAACAGCTCACGGCTCTGCACCGGCACGCCGTACACCGGCACTTCGCTGGCATGGGTGCGGGTGGTTTCCTGGTACCACGCCGAGTTGCCCGGCTGCTTGCCGGCACCGATCAGGCCACGCTGGGCGCGCAGCCAGTCGACGACCACCACAACATCCAGTTCCGGTCGCGCCAGTTTGGCGGCATGCAGGGCATCGAGGATCTCCTGGCCGGCTTCATCCTGTTGCAGGTACAGCGCGACGATGTAGATGCGTCGGGTTGCACTGGCGATCTTTTCCAGCAGGCAGCGACGAAACTCGGCGGCGCCCGAGAGGATGGTGACGGACTCGGCGGTCAGCGGGAAACTGCGCAGTTTTGGCAGCAGGGAGCGTTTGAAAAGCGACGGCATAGGGCTCGCAAAGGGTCGAATCCGAAGAGTCGCAGAGCTTACACCATGGCGTCGCGCCTGGCACAGCGTGTTGACCGTTCAACCCTTTCACCGAAAATCCAACCGAACCCACGCCAAAAGCCCAGGGTCCACCCTCTGACTCTTTCGCCTTGAGATTGGAGATTCACGATGAACGACTATCCAAAACCGCCCTTCCCCAAACAGGCACAACCCGTCCCCGGCTCCCAGAAAAAAATGGATCCCTACCCGGACTGCGGCGAACAAAGCTACAAAGGCTCCGGCCGGCTGGAAGGCAAGATTGCCCTGATCACCGGCGCCGACAGCGGCATCGGCCGCGCCGTGGCGATTGCCTTCGCCCGCGAAGGCGCGGACGTGGTCATTGCCTACCTCAACGAACATGAAGACGCCGAGGAAACCGCCCGCTGGGTCGAACAGGCCGGCCGCCAGTGCCTGCTGGTGCCAGGCGACCTGGCGCAAAAAACCCAATGCCAGGCGGTGGTCGACAAGACCGTCGAACGCTTCGGTCGCATTGACGTGCTGGTCAACAACGCCGCGTTCCAGATGACCCACGAGAATTTCGAAGATATCCCGGACGAGGAGTGGGTGATGACGTTCGACGTCAACATCACCGCGATCTTCCGCATCTGCCAGGCGGCGTTGAAACACATGAAGCCCGGCAGCTCGATCATCAATACCAGCTCCATCAACTCGGACATGCCCAAGCCTACCCTGCTCGCCTACGCCACCACCAAGGGCGCTATCGCCAACTTTACCGGCGGCCTGGCGCAGATGCTCGGGCCGAAGAACATCCGGGTCAACAGCGTCGCACCCGGGCCCATCTGGACGCCACTAATCGTCTCGACCATGCCCGACGAAGGAGTGCAGAACTTCGGCGCCGAGACCCCTTTGGGGCGTCCCGGGCAGCCTGTGGAGGTCGCGCCGATCTACGTGCTGCTGGCCTCGGATGAAGCCAGCTACATCACAGGTCAGCGCTACGGGGTTACCGGTGGTAAACCAATGCTGTAACCGTCGCGCAGCCAGTCCTCGGGCTGTGCCTGCTGACCATCAACCGGCGCGCGAGCGTCGGTTGAGCATACTCCACGCTGTTTCACGGCCACCTTCCTGCGGGACGCAAGCATGAGCTTTACCATTTGGATGGCCGTCCTGGGTGCCGTGTTGCTGACCCTGGCATTGACGTCGTCCTATCTGCGCTGGAAACCCGTTACCACCTCGGCGGTATGCCTGGCGCTGGGCGTCGGCATCGGCCCCACGGGCCTGGGCGTATTGAAACTGGATGTGGACGATGCATCAGTGTGGATGGAACACCTGACCGAAGTGGCGGTGTTGTTTTCCCTGTTCGTTTGCGGTTTGAAGCTGCGCGCTCCCTTCAGGCAACAGAACTGGCGAGTGGCACTGGGCCTGGCGGGCCCGGTCATGATGCTGAGCATCGCCGGGGTTTGTCTGCTGCTGCACTTCGCGTTCCAGTTGCCTTGGGGTGTCAGCGTACTGGTCGGCTCGATCCTGGCGCCGACCGACCCTGTGCTCGCGTCTCTGGTGCAGGTTAACGATGCCCGCGACGACGACAGCGTGCGGTTCGGGCTGTCCGGCGAGGCCGGCCTGAATGACGGGGTCGCCTTCCCGTTCGTGATTCTTGGATTGCTCCTGCTGCAACAAGACGGTAATCCTGGCTGGCTCGGTGATTGGGCGCTCGGCCGATTGCTCTGGGCAGTGCCGGCGGGGCTGTTGATCGGGTACTGGATGGGCCGTGGAATCGGCCGGTTGACCTTGTCCCTGCGCATTGCCAACGAAGACAGCACACTCTCCCCCAACGACTATCTGGCCCTGGCCCTGATCGCATTGGCCTATGTCGGCGCCGAGTGGGTTCACGCCTACGGCTTCCTGTCTGTTTTCGCCGCTGGCCTGGGGTTGCGTCAGGAAGAGGTCAAGTCCACGGGCGATGCCCAGGTGCCGGCCGAACACCTTGTGCAGCCAGTGGTCGGTCACCAGAACGTAGATCCGCAGCAAGCGGTGCATGGCGACACCGATAATCTTGAAGATTCCCAAGTGGCCGCCGGCATCATGATGGGCGACATGCTGGCATTTGGCGGTCTGGTGGAGCGCGCCATGGAAGTATTCCTGGTGACCTTGCTCGGCGTGGTGCTGATTGCGCACTGGGACTGGCGCGCGCTGCCGATAGGTGGCGCATTGTTCCTGCTGATCAGACCGCTGAGTGTTCTGGCCATGCCCTGGGGCGGTCTGCTCGAAAGTCGCCAGCGCCTGTTGATCGGCTGGTTCGGGATCCGCGGGATCGGCAGCCTGTATTACCTGTTCTACGCCCTGAACCACGGGCTGGACCCGTCAGTCGCGGCCTTGTGCACCAACCTGACGTTGTCGGTGGTGGCGTTGAGCATCCTCGTGCAGGGGATCAGCACCCAACCCATCCTTGCTCGATACGAACAGCGTAAAAAACGAAAAAACTGATTTTTTGCTCAGGGTTTTATCGTCGGAATAATCGAAATTTAACGCTCATAAATTTGAAATCCTTCGCCGGTGCCGCTGCCTATTAATCATTAACATTCCGAACAAAGGTGCCGGTCATGATCCACTACTCCACCCGTGATGAAATTTCAGCCTGCCGCGAGTTCGCCCTGGCACGCAACCGCCAGCTATTTCAAGAAGCCGAGACGCTGAATCAAGCCGCCTTCGCGCTCCTCGAAGGCAGCGAGCTGGATGGCGAGCAGTTCGACCGCTACCAGGCAATGCGCAGAAGAGCCGACTTGAAATTCGAAGAAGCCATCGAGCATCTGCGCCTGTTGAACGAGGACTTCCCTTCGATGCCGATGGCGGTCGCCAATACCCAACCCGCGCATGAATCCAGAGCTTGATATCTAATGCGAACAGGGTAGGTTCCCTGAAGCCCGGGAGCTGTTGGGCAAGGCTGAGCTGCAAGAGCTTGGGGCGCAGATGGAGAGTTTGAAAGCGCAGTACAAGAAAGAGATGAGCGCCGCTAATCTGGCGGCTTGATAGCCAATGCTAGGCTGTGGCGAGGGCAAGCCCCCCGCCACAGGCCTAGGGCTGATCAACCACCAGGATTGGTCACCTGAATAAATACCGCATAAGTGCCCAGCAATACCCAAAACGTCGCAAAAATCCACGGGGTTCGCACTGAAAACAGTAGCGACTTGCGGTACCCCTTGTGTGAAGACTCCATCTCGCTGAATAAAGGCGATTCATCGTAGGCCAGGCCCATCAGGGGTTCACTGCGCAGCAGTTCGCTCTGTTTGAAATGCCAGTGATCGATGATGTCGTATGCCGCCCTGATGCCGGGCCAGGCATTCAGGGAACTCAGCAACCCCAGCAGCGCCAGGAATGGCGGCACGACCAAGGTGAACAGCTTGCCCCACTCGGGGTTGAGGTTTGCCATACAGGATGCAAACGCGATGACCAGGAACGACTGCGCGGCCAGGTAGGCATCCGTGCGGTTGGCCAGGATGCTGGTCTCATACTGGATTTCCCTGCGGTAGAAATCCAGGCGTTCCTTGGGCGAACCGAACATTTTGGCATTGTGTTCGGTCAAGGCGTCTTCAGCCGGGGCTTCGGTCAATATTCTGGGCACGGGGGTTCTATCAGGTCGGAAAAAGAATTAGAAGATCCGGCTTGAAACTAGTTCAGCCGGATTTCGTTCCCTGGCCTGCGCGCACTTACTTTAAGGTCGAGGCAATGATTTCTACCAGGTTGAGCTGGTTGAATGGCTTCGACAGCCGCGGCAGATTGGCAGCGAAACCTTCCAGTCGCTCGGCGAAGCCGGTGGCGATGATGATGGGGATGCCGGGGTTGATCTCCTGGATGGCGTGCGCCAGTTGCGCGCCGCTCATGTGCGGCATGGCCATGTCGGTGATCACCAGGTCGAATGGCTGATCGGCGCTGAACAATTCCAGCGCTTTCGCTCCGCAGTTCGCACCTGTGACCTTATGGCCCAGGTCCTCCAGCAGTAGACAGGTGCTGGTCAGGACCAGGCTGTCATCGTCCACCACCAGTATGCTTATCCGTGAAACAGGCGCAGACGCCTGGGTTTCGGCCTGCGGTTGGGTTGTGCCGCTGGCAGCAGCCACCGGCAACCACAACTCGGCCGTGGTGCCTTTATCCTTGTGGCTCTTGAGGATGAAACGGCCACCCAGCTGTTCGATAAACCCGTGCACCATCGACAGGCCCAGGCCGGTGCCCTTGCCAAGCCCTTTGGTAGTGAAGAACGGGTCCATTGCCGAGGCGAGCGTGGCATCGTCCATGCCTTCGCCGTTATCACTCACGCTCAGGCAGATGTATTGGCCGGCCGCCAGAGACAGAGTCGATTGCGCATGAATCTCCACGGCCTGGGCACTGACCAGAATTTCGCCGCCCTGGGGCATGGCGTCGCGGGCATTGGTTACCAGGTTCATCACGGTCAATTCAAGCTGGTTCATGTCGGCGAGGGCCGGCTGGAGTCCCGGCGGGAAATGGGTTTCCAAACGCACGGACGGCCCCAGCGCGCTGCGTAACAGTCCGGTAATCCCCTGCACCATTTCCGCAACCTGGACCGGCTCGGTCTTGAGCTCCTGGCGTCGGGCAAAAGCCAGCATACGCTGGGTCAGGGAAACCCCGCGCAAGGCACCTTGGGTCGCATTGTCCACCAGGCGGGTGATTTTTGGTTCGTTGACTGCGCGTTTGCGAATGATTTCCAGGTTGCCCAGTATGACCGTTAGCAAATTGTTGAAGTCGTGGGCGATCCCGCCACTGAGTTGACCGATCGCCTGCATTTTCTGCGCCTGGAACAGCGCTTCGCGGGTTTGTTCCAAAGTGCGCTGTGCCGTGGTGGCCTCGGTGATATCACGCGTGATCTTGGCAAAACCCAGCAAGGTTCCGGTCTCACCCCAGATGGGGTCGACCACCACATGCGCCATGAACCGCGTACCGTCTTTGCGCATACGCCAAGCCCTGTTCTCGAACCGGCCTTCGCGCACCGCCGTGTCCAGCGCCCGTTGCGGTTCACCGGCAACGCGATCTTCAGGGGTATAGAACATCGAAAAATGCTGGCCCACCACCTCCTCAGGGGCATAGCCCTTGATTCGTTGAGCCCCTGGGTTCCAGTTGGTCAGGCGCCCTTGAGGGTCGAGCATGTAGATGGCGTAGTCAGTGACTGACTGCACCAGCAGGCGGAACTGTTGCTCGCTTTGCTTGAGGGTTTCCTCGGCCATCTTGCGGTCGGTGAGGTCGCGGGTGATCTTGGCAAAACCGAGCAATTGACCATCGGTGTCACGAATCGGGTCGATCACTACATGGCACCAGAAGTGCGAGCCATCCTTGCGCACGCGCCAGCCCTCGCCTTCGAAACGGCCCTCGCGGATCGCGGTATCCAACGCTCGTTGGGGCAGGCCGGCGCGACGGTCGTCCTCGGTGTAAAACCGTGAAAAGTGCTGACCCAGGATCTCCGCCTCTTCATACCCCTTGAAGCGCTTGGCCCCGGAGTTCCAACTGGCGATTGTGCCATCGGGATCGATCATGTAGATCGCATAATCGATCACGGCATCGATCAACAAGCGAAAGCGCTTCTCTTCGATGGCACCGGCTTTCCTCCGATCCTCGCTCATTCAATCCTCACGTGAATTTCGTTTTCGAGAGTATGGGACATCCGGCGGAATTGAAAAGCTGCAATCACAGGCAATCAATTGCCTTTATCCGCCAGCATGACAGGCGGCGGGACCTAGCGCCCACCAGCGTGGCAGCAATTGCTTGACCTTGCCCTGCGCGAAACGGTCATCGATCAGCATGACGACGCCTTGATCCTGCTGGGTGCGTATCACCCGTCCGGCCGCTTGAACCACTTTCTGCACGCCGGGATAGAGGTAGGTGTAGTCATAACCGGCGCCGAAAATCGCTGCCATACGATGCTTGAGTTGTTCGTTGATCGGGTTCAACTGTGCCAGGCCCAGGGTGGCGATGAAAGCACCGATCAAGCGCGCCCCGGGCAGGTCAATGCCCTCGCCAAACGCGCCGCCCAGCACCGCGAAGCCGATGCCCTGGCTGTCGGCGGTGAACTGGTCGAGAAAAGTCTGGCGCTGCCCTTCCCCCATGCCTCGCGATTGCGACCACAGGTTGATGTGCGGATGGGCCTCGGCCAGCCGCTGCGCGACTTGCTGCAGGTAGTCAAAGCTGCTGAAAAACGCCAGGTAATTGCCGGGACGCTCGGTGAATTGCCGGGCCATCAGCTCGACGATGGGCCCCAGGGACGCCTGGCGATGGACAAACCGCGTGGAGATCTGGCTGACGATATGGACTTGCAACTGGTCGGCGTGAAACGGCGATTCGACATCGATCCACACGGTGTCGGGCGGCGTGCCCAGCAGGTCGGCGTAATAGTGACGGGGGCTGAGGGTCGCGGAAAACAGCACGGCCGTGCGCGACGCTGTCAGGCGTGGGCGAATGAAACCGGCAGGCACCACATTGCGCAGGCACAGGGTTGAGAGGTTGTGCTTGCGCTCAAGGTCGCGCTTGCTGATATCGAACAGGTACTGCTCATCGAAGAGTTCGGCCACTCGGCCAAACTGCAGCATGTCGAAATAGAAGTTCTGCAGGCCACTGTCGACCCCTTGGGGATGATCGTTGAGGTAGTCGCCAATGCTCGCGCTGCAGGAAAACAGCGCCTGCAGGAGCTTTTCCGGAGCACGGTCATAAGCCTGATAGGCGCCCAGTTGCTGATTATGCAGGGCATTCCATTCACGATGGACCCGTTGCAGCGACTTCTTCAGTGCCTCGGGCGCGGTTTTGCGCACCGCGTTCAGGGCCGATTGGTCGAGGCTGGCGCTATACATCTGGCGGCCCCGTTCGACCAGGTTATGCGCTTCATCCACCAAGGTCGCGACTCGCCAGTTATTGGCCTGGGCCAGGCCGAACAGCAGTGCGCTGAAGTCAAAGTAATAGTTGTAGTCGGCAACCACCACATCGGCCCAACGCGCCATTTCCTGGCTCAGGTAATAAGGGCAGACGTCGTGTTCCAGCGCCACCTCGCGCAAGGCTGCCTGATTCAGCAGGGTCAGCTCGCTGGCAGCCTGGCGCGCGGCCGGCAGGCGATCGTAAAAGCCTTGCGCCAATGGGCAGGACTCACCGTGGCAGGCTTTGTCGGGATGCTCGCAAGCCTTGTCGCGGGCGATCATCTCCAGCACGCGCAACGGCGGCGCGTCGGCGCTGTCGATGATCACCTGCGCCGCGTCCAGTGCCAGTTTGCGCCCCGGGGTCTTGGCCGTCAGGAAGAAAATCTTGTCCAGTTGCTGAGGCACCAGGGCCTTGAGCATCGGGAACAGTGTGCCGACGGTCTTGCCGATGCCGGTGGGCGCCTGGGCCATCAGGCAGCGCCCGGTGCTGACCGCCTTGAACACCGACTCGGCCAGGTGGCGT
The DNA here is from genome assembly GCF_040310425.1 of Pseudomonas sp. 65/3-MNA-CIBAN-0223. Taxonomy (NCBI): domain Bacteria; kingdom Pseudomonadati; phylum Pseudomonadota; class Gammaproteobacteria; order Pseudomonadales; family Pseudomonadaceae; genus Pseudomonas; species Pseudomonas sp. 65/3-MNA-CIBAN-0223. The sequence continues at coordinate 80,817 of NZ_JBEOPV010000018.1, read as the reverse complement.
TGCCCGGGACGAAAGCTGGCGTGGGGAAACGTCAACGCCTGCGCGGCGAGGTTGCGTGCCTCGCGATGGGCCACTTCCTGCTGCGCCCAGTGCAGGAACAGTTGGCAATGGTGCTCGAAAAACTGCTCCAGCTGTGCAGCACTGAACGCCTCGACCAGGCAGGTTTCCTTTTCGCTGACGATGTCGAAGTACACCAGGGCCAGGTTGATCTGCTCCAGGCCGGCTTTCTGGCACATCAACCAGCCATAGATCTTCGCCTGGGCCCAGTGCAACTGCCGGTGATTGGCGGGTTGCCTGCTCAGGTCGCCGCGGTAAGTCTTCACTTCCTCCAGGCAGTTTTGTACTGGATCGTAGCCATCCGCCCTTCCCTTGACGCGCAAGGTCCGGTAATGGCCTTCGAGCGCCACCTCGGACTGATAGTCCCCGCTGCGGCGCGAAGCAACCGTGCGGTGACCGACGATCCCTTCCAGGGCAGTAGGCGACGGCGTGAAACGCAGGTCCAGGTCACCGACCTTGGCGGTAAACTCGCACAACGCCCGCACTGCGATGCTGTAGCTCAAGCGCCCTGCTCCGCCCACTGCACGTAACAGACGGCAATGGGCATCTGGTGCTCATGACAAAACTCCAGCCAGCGCAATTGATTGTCCTGCAGGCGGTCGCCGGGGCCTTTGACTTCGATCATGCGGTAGGTCTTGTCCTGCGGCCAGAACTGGATCAGGTCCGGCATGCCGGTGCGGTTGGCCTTGATATCCAGCAGCAGGCGATTAAACCAGTGTCGCAGGTGCTCGGCGGGCAGGCACGCCAGCGCCTGGTCGAGCAACTCCTCGCTCAACGCGCCCCAGAACACGAAAGGCGACTGCACGCCCCATTTACTGGCGTAACGCTCGCGTATGGTCTGCAGGTAGCGACCGTCTTCCAGTTCGGCCAGGCACGCGGCGAACAACTCGGCGCGCCGCGAATGAAAGTCTTCGTAGAGCAAGTCCGCCGGACCGCGCTGAAACGGATGGAAGAACGCGCCAGGCAAAGGCGCAAAAATCGCCGGCCAGCACAGCAAGCCGAACAGCGAATTGATCAGGCTGTTTTCTACGTAGTGCACGGGCGCCGTCGCCTCTGCCAGATGCACTTGAACGTAGCGTTCCACCGACAGTTCATCCGCCGATACTGCGGGATCAAACCTGGGCAATTGCAGGTCCAGGCGCAGCATTTGTCGCGGCGACGCCCGCTTCATGGGCGGTCCGCCGAGCTTGCGGCGCAGCCTGGGCAGTATCCTGAGCACATGCTGCTGCTCAGCGGCGCTATGCGGTAACTGCTGCGCATGCAGGGCCAGGTCCAGGGCCAACTGATATTCGGCGCAGCGCTCCAGCACGCGGATCAGCCTGACTCGCGCACCCGGGTAAGTACAGTGACGATAAAGGGTCACGGCGTTGACGAAATCTGCAATGCGTTCGCAGTGCTGGCCCATCTGGAACATCAACTTGCCGCGGCGCCTCGACAGCCAGGGGTTGGTCAGCGTGAGACTGTTGATCTGTTCGACGATCTCCGACAGCGCTTCACCCGCTTCGAAGCGCATCTGGCAGTCGTGCAGGTAAAGACAGGCATCCACGTCCTCGCGACTGCACAACCCGCGCGAGTCGGCGCCGATTTCGATTTTCTCGTAGGTGAAGATGCCCAGGTCGGCCAGCACGAATTCGGACCAGTCCTGGTAAAGATTGCCGAAAAACATCAGGCGCAGGCGATCGCACAGGCCCATGATGGTCAAGGTGAACAAGCGATCCCCGAGGGGCGCGCACCATTGGTTGAAGCTCTGGGCCCCGGGGTGCAGCTCAATCAGGGTCGGCAACCAGTCGTGCTTATTGCCCCTGGGCTGAGTGATCGCGCTTGCAAAACACTGCAGCACTTCGGTCTTGAGCAACACCGGGAACAGGGTTTCTATGGGCAGCGCACTGTGCTCGTCGATCCAGCCCAGCGTGATCAGCCGCGCGGCAGCCTGGGCAATGTCGCCTATTTCGACGTACTGCAATTTGCTGGCGCGAAAATGAATGCCCTTGCGCATGATCAGCCTCACCAGCAGTGCCCGGGATTCACGGGGCAGCTGGGTGAATTCGCCAATGAAGCGCTGCTCCTCGTCACTCAACACGTCTGCATACCGATGCTCAAGCCAATCAAGCACTTGCATGAAGTTGTTAAGGTAATAGAACGGATCGTCGAGGGGGTTAGCAGTCACAGAATCAGGCGCCATGGCAATACAAGTACTGGTTATGCGTACAGATAACAGCTCTGGGCGGTTAGGCGCAAATGGAAAAAGATAAGCGGCTGGCGAACTTTTCAGCGTTCCACTGCACCAACGCCGATAGGGATACGCTTTTTTGCAATTCGAGAGGTGAATATGAACATCAAGACCCTGGGCCTGCCACTGGCCGTTGCGGCCCTTCTGGCGCTGGCAGGTTGCTCCACCGCCACGGTGGTGACCCTGCAGAACGGCACTCAGTACCTGACCAAGGACATGCCGAAAACCGAAACAAAGGATGGTTTTTACGAATTTGAAGATATTTCCGGGTCGAAGGTTAAAGTCCGCGCGGCGGAAGTGGCCACGGTCCGCGAGGAAGATTAAACAAGAGCAAAGAGCAAACAGGGTGATTGAGGCCGATGTTTGCTCTCTGTCGAGTCGGTTACTTGCAGCGGCTTGTGCTGGCTTTGGAGTATTGATTAACCAGGGAAACGCACACAAACACCTGTCAGGAATGACAGGCCGTTTGTGTGGGGGTGGGTCGATAAACCCCTCAGGTAATCGATTCGCGCTTAACTCCCCGTACGAATCTTGTTCCACACCCGCGTACGAATCCGGTCGATGTTCAGCGGCATGGCTTCCAGCGCAAACAGCTTGCCCATCATCTCCTCACTCGGGTAAACCTTGGTATCGTTCTTGATCGCAGGGTCAACCAGGCCGTCCGCCTGCTCGTTACCATTGGCGTAGTGCACATGGTTGGTAATGCTGGCCATGACGTCCGGACGCAGCAGGTAGTTCATGAAGGCATAGCCAGCCTTTTCGTCGGGGGCGTCGGCGGGCATGGCTACCATGTCGAACCAGATCGCCGCGCCTTCCTTGGGAATGGCGTAGCCGATTTCGATGCCATTGTTGGCTTCCTTGGCGCGGGTCTCTGCTTGCAGGATGTCCCCGGAGAAACCGACCGCCACACAGATATCGCCATTGGCCAGGTCGCTGGTGTATTTGGATGAATGGAAATAGCTGACATAAGGCCGAACCTTGATCAGCAGCGCTTCAGCCTTCTTGTAGTCTTCGGGGTTTTTACTGTGGTGTGGCAGGCCCAGATAGTTCAGGGCGGCCGGCAACAGTTCCGGGCCGTTGTCGAGTATCGCAACGCCACATTTCTGCAGTTTTTGCATGTTCTCGGGCTTGAAGATCAGGTCCCAGGAATCCACCGGCGCGTTGTCCCCCAGCACTTCCCTGACCTTGGCCACGTTGTAGCCGATGCCGGTACTGCCCCACAGGTAAGGAAAACCATGCTCGTTGCCGGGATCGTTGGTCTGCAACGCCTTGAGCAGCACCGGGTTGAGATTCTTCCAGTTGGGCAGCTGGCTCTTGTCGAGCTTCTTCAGCGCCCCGCCCTGGATTTGCCGAGCCATGAAGTGGTTGGACGGAAACACCACGTCGTAACCGGATTTGCCGGTCATCAACTTACCATCGAGGGTTTCGTTGCTGTCATACACGTCGTAGCTGAAACCGATGCCGGTTTCTTTCTGGAAGTTCTTCGTGGTGTCGGGCGCAATGTAGTCCGACCAGTTGTAGATCTTCACAGTCTCGGCCGCCTGGCTGAGGCTCGCGACCAATGCAAGGGGGGCCAGGGTCAGGGTCTTTCGCAGCATGAGTCGATTCCTGTTTGGGTTGTTGTTTTGGCAGGCAATCAAAGGATCAGAAAATCAGGACGTAAGTCTTGCGCACGGTCTCCTGGATATCCCAGGTGCCGAGGCTGTTCGCGGGCAACATCAACGCATCGCCGGCTTCTATGTGCAGGGTTTCGCCGTCGTCCGGGGTGAAGGTGCAGCGGCCCTGGATGAAATGACAGAATTCCTGGGCCACGATCTGCCGGCGCCAGCGCCCCGGCGTGCATTCCCAGACGCCGGTTTCCACCCCGTCGTCGCGCTCGACACTGGTGGTTGAGGCTACAGCCACTGGCGTGCGGAGGGGCACGGCGACCGGGTTGGATTCTTCCAGTGCCAGGGTGGCAGTGTTCTTGAATTGGGTGATGCTCATGGGGAGTACCTGTCGTTGAAAACGCTGTTTAGTGCATGAAACTTTCCATGAAACCCGCCACGCCACTCGCCAGCTTGCGCCGCCAGGGCGCGCTGGTCGGGTTAGCCAGGGTCTGGTCTTCGTGGACGAAGCTGCGGATGATCGCGTTGTAGCCCAGCCACCGGCAGGGCTCTGGCTCCCAGGCCCGTAGGGCGGCCAGGCCGGCCTGGGGAATGACCCAGGGCTGGCGAACCAGTTCGGTGTCGCGCTCCAGGATCAGGTCGGCCAAGGTGCGCCCGCCCAAATTGCTGGCGCCCACGCCCTCCCCGCCATAACCACCGGACAAGGCAATGCCGCTGGATTGATCGCACAGCATGTGGGGCTTGAAACGTCGGGACATGCCCAGGTTGCCACCCCAGCCGTGGGTAATCCGCACGTTCTTGAGCTGAGGGAACAGCTCGCCGAACAGATACCGGCGCAACTCCACTTCGTTGGTTGTCAGGTCAAAGTTGTGGCGCAGCTTGCCGGCGAACTGGTAGCCACCCCGGGCGCCAAACACCAGGCGATTGTCGGCGGTGCGCTGGCCATAGGTGACCTGACGGCTGCTTTCGCTGAATGCCTGGCCGCGACTGAGGCCAATTTCATCCCAGGTGGCGGCGGATAATGGCTCGGTGGCAACCAGTAAGCTCTGCACAGGCAATTGATACCGCCCAAGCGGTGGCAAGGTGACGGAGTAACCTTCTACGGCCGGCACGATCCAGCGACTGCGCACTTGTACCTTGTCTGTACGCAACGACCCCGCCTGCCAATGGGTGACCGGGCTGTTCTCGTAGATCCGCACGCCCATGCGCTCGACGGTGCGGGCCAGGCCGCGGACCAGTTTGGCAGGGTGGATGGTGGCCACATGAGGGGCGTAAATGCCGCCGTATGGCTTGGCCAGGCGAATCTGCTGCGCCAGTTGCTCGGGGCTGAGCCAACGGTAATCTTTTTCAGTCAGGCCTTGTTGGTAAAGGCCGTCCAGGTAACGCCGCAGGCTGGTCTCTTGTTCGGGGTAGCGGGCAGCGCAATACAGGGCGCCACCTTTGCGGTAATCACAGTCGATAGCCTCGCGTTCGAGGACGATCTCCACTTCGTCAGGGATAGCGTGCAGCAAGTCGAAGGAGGCGCGGCGATCTTCGGGGGACAGGTTCGCCAGCAGCCGGTCTTCACCGAGCAGATTGCCCATCAACCAGCCACCGTTGCGCCCGGATGCACCGAAGCCTGCGGTTTGCGCCTCGATGATGGCAATGTTCAAGCCCGGTGCCAGGCGCTTGAGGTAATACGCTGTCCAGAGTCCGGTGTAGCCGGCGCCAATGATGGCTACGTCGACATCCAGGTCCTGTTCCAGCGCCGCACGCGCTGTCAAAGGATCATCGAGCTGATCCATCCATAAACTGATAGTGCGCCATGCTGGCATGCTGGACTCCGCCACTGAACTTCAATGACGTGATCCTAGTGCGTGGTCTCAGTGGTTGTCTTGCGCGCGTGCACGCAAAGAAATTTGTTTGACGTAGGCCTTCGGCGACTGCCCGGTGTGCCGGCGGAAGCTGCTATAGAAGGCCGACAGCGAGTTGAACCCGGCGGCAAAGGCCAGTTCATCGACCCGCAGCGGTGGCGTGGCCGAATCCAGCGCGGCCAGCAGGTGCTGCAATCGCGCCTGATTGACGTAGCGATAGAAGCTCTGGCCAAGCACTTGATTCAACAGGTACGAAATCTGGTTCCGGCTGTACCCGCACTCGTCAGCCACCCGCTGCAGGTCGAGTTCTGGATCTAGGTAAGGTTGCTGACGCTGGAAATACTGTTGCAGGTCTTCGGCCATGAAGCTCAACTGCCGGGGTGACAAGCCGAGTCGACTGACGGCCGGGCGGTCGCCGGTTGGCTTGTTGCCGGATTGTTCGTGCACCAGTGAAGCGTACTCGTTGACCCGCCATATCAAGCCGTCGCGCACGGTTATCGCTTCGCTGGCGCGGAATGACACCAGACCCTCGCCGCCGCGCAGGGTAATGCGGTACTGGATAAAAGCGGTATCGCCGTCGATGCGGATCCTGTCGCTATGTTCCAACGCTTCGTCGGGGTCGCGGGGCATGCTGCTGCGCACGTATTCGCGCAATTCGGCCAGCTCCATTACCCGATTCTGGAAGAAATCGCTGTACTGCACCTGCGGGTGGTAAAGGGCCATTACCCCGTCCAGGTCCCGGTGCTTCCAGCGCAAGTGGTAACGCATGACCGTTTCGCTGGTGGCAAGGGTCTGTTGCGGTCCGTCATCGTCGGTGTGCATAAACGGCTCAATGAAAAAAACCGAGCTTGCCCAAGTTCCGCCTGCGCTTCAATGGTCAGGGAAGGTGCCATGAGTGCGAATCGCTGCCGGCTATTGCGCCCAAGCGTGATCTGCATCAAAAAAATGCCAGCCAATCGCCAAACGGTTTGAAAAAGCCACAGGATTTTCACATCCGGATGCTACTTTTAATGGCAGTCACCGGTTGAGCCATTGAAGGCTCTTCCCTCCTAACATGAGCTAACGGAAGCGCTCGATGAAGAAGGCGGGCAATACATGAATAAAGGGTTTAGCAAGGTCACGTTCCCAAATGCCTGCCAGCTGATGCGCTGGCATTTTCATCCCATGGGCTTCGAGGCGAGCATGGACGCGCCGGGGAGCATGATTGCTCGTCTGTTTGATCGAGTCAGTGGCGAGACCATGATCGCCATTGCCGGTATCCCGTGCGCGACGGTGATGAACGCTGCGGATGTGGAACGCATCATTGAAGCGGTGGAGGACGAGCTTGAAGCGTTTGTTCCGCCGGTTTCGTTCAGGAGTTATGCCTGAAATCTTTGGCGTTCAAGAGCGGGGTCGTTTTACCGCCCAGCAGGAGCAAGCTCCCTTACCACAACAAAGTCCCTCGCCACAGGTGTCAAGCCTTTTCAAGCGGGGTCTTGGTTGCCCGGTGATCGGCGAAGAACGCCTTGCCCTTGCCGACCCGATCAGAAGCCTTGGGCAAATTGGCTGCCTGGGTGTCCTGGGCATCGACGTACCAGTAACAGTGGCTCACCGCCCGGGTAATGCCGACGTAGGCCAAGCGCAGGATCTCGTCCTTTTGCGCATTGTCGTAGGCCTCGTTGTCGCCCGCCTTGCCTAACCCCGCCATACGGTACACCTGGTTCTTGTAGGGGGAGCTGGTCAGGTGCTGGCAGTCTCCCAGCAGGAACACGGCGTCGGCCTGGAGGCCTTTGGCACTGTGATAAGTCAGCTGTTTCAACCGGCGCGCTTCATACGGCAAGTTAGAATCTACATTAAGTACAGGCTGAATATGCTGTTCAATCAACAGCTTATCGCTGCTTTTTCGATACAACATCAAGATCGAATGGCCTTGACGGTAGTGTTCCATAAGCCGGTTGGCCATGCCCTGATCATCCCGATCGAGCACATTTACCGGTAACAGCGCCTTGGGTGCACCGCTCGCCTTGGCTTTCTTTCCAGCAATGGCTGGAGCAGCCCGCACGATGTGTTCGGCGGCATCGATGATGTGCTGATGGCTGCGATAGTTGTCGCTGAGCATGACCTTGGTGGTGCTCGGCGACGCAAACTCCTTGTTGAAATCCATGAAATAGCTGGGCGAACTGCCCCGCCAGCCGTAAATAGACTGCCAATCATCGCCCACGCACAACAACGAAGAACGCTGAGCGCCTCGGCCAACATGCATGGCGGGACCGCGACTGCGGATCTCGGCCAGGCTGGCGCGAATCCAGGAGACTATCTGCGGGGAAACGTCCTGGAATTCATCGATCATCAAGTGCGCCAGCGGGCGCAGCAGGTCGTTGCTCAGCAGCTTGAGGTTTTCCGGCGAATGCTCGCTGAACAACGCGAACATGCGGTTATAAGTCATGATCGGTGGTTTCTGGTCCAGCAGATGATCTTCCAGGGCTCTCCAGTACAGGCTCAACGCCTCGAAGAAGAACCGGTCGGGATCGTCCTTGGCAAAGCTCATCTGACCGACGGCCGTCGGGACATCCAGGCCAAGGTTCTCGATGAACCCGGCGGCGGCGACAAAACAGTCCAGCAGCGGCGCGGAAGCCAACTCACCCTTGACCTTGTAATCGAAGCCAGGACCGGCGCTGGCATCACCGGCAAGCGACGCTAGCACTCGTTTGGAAGATTGATAGGTATCTAACCATATCAATGGCTTACGACAGAAAGCTTGAAACAACGTGCGCTTTACCGCCCATTCCGCCCGTACTGACAGTTTCGACCCTGGACGGCTAACCTGTGGGTTTTCCTGTGGATCAAAACCCAACACCACCCAGGCATCCAGCGTCGCAATGTAGCCGTGACAATGGAAGGTCGAGCCATTGATGTCAAACGTCTGGCGCTTGGGCTCGATGCCCTTGATCGGCCATGCACCCGCGCGAAACCACAGGTCTTCGATGGTATCGCACAATTCTTCATCACGATTGGCCGCCAATTGGGTCACCGCCACGCGTTTCTGCACGTCAGGGTGATCGCGTTCCAGCTCCTTGAGTTGCAGGGCATGCCGGGACAGTGGCGTGATCAGGTCGCGAAAGCGCGCATCACGGGTATGCAGGCTGTGGTAGCAGGCGTTGAGCTGCTGGCGCTGGGCGTCATTGATGCGCAGGTCGAACGGGTTGCTGTCGACCTCTTCGTCCTGGCCGGTGGCGCGCAGGCTCAGGTTCTCGAAGGCCTGCAGGCGTTCGAATCCAGGCAAGCTGCGCACCAGGGGCAGGATTCGTGAGTGAAACGTACGCACCAGGTCGCGCGCCTCCTTGAAACTCAGCGCCCGCCCCCACAGTGCAAACATCTCGATCAGCTTGTTGATGAAGTCCTTGCGTGACTCCCGGGTAAAAGTCACCACGGTCATCGAGTCGAGTTCGAACCCCAGATAGTGGGTCAACAGCAGTATGCGTAGCACCAGGGTCGTCGACTTGCCTGCTCCGGCACCGGCAATCACCGAGGTCGACGGAGTGTCGCTGAAGATCATCTTCCACTGCGCAGCACTCGGCTGGGCATGGGCTGGCAGTAACCGTCCGACATCGGCCTTCATGCGTTTTTTCAACTCGGCGGTCAATGGCAGGCGCCAGTCGTCGAACAGGTAATCGTCGACGTTGGGCGGGCGATGCTCGGTGCTGCGCGAGTCGCGAATCAACAGAACCTGCCGCCCCTCTTCAAGCCCTTCGAGCTTGCCTTCCTTATACCCGTAATCCACCCCCGCACTGTGCCCGCTGCGAAACCCATCCGCCTGCCCGTGCAACCACGACGCCCGGTGCTGGGCACGCAGGCGCGTCAGGCCGTGGCCAAAGAACCGGGCGGCCAGGCGTTTGAGCAATGGCATCTCTGCCAACGGACGAAGTTCAGGAGGAAGATCGGGGGTGTGTTGCGGCACGCGGGTGGACTCCAGGCTGTGAGGCTGTTGGGCGCTATGGTGTCTTTATTTGACCTGGAGTTCTAGCGAAATGCTTGCGAGTCATTGGGTTAGGCGATGAATTGAAGCTCGAATGGCAAGAAATACCAAACGTTTTAAAAGCAACGCTTAAAGGAACGGTGGATCAGCACAGCTGCCTGCATGAGCCAGTGGGCAATCCCGTTCAAGGGAAGTTGTGGGTTAGCGACGCAATAACTGATCCAAAATGCAGCCCGCTGCGCGGGCAATCCATGTTGACAATGCATGTATAACGGCTTGTGAGGATATTTTTATGCTGTTTTTTCAACTAGGCGCTTTTCATGGTTGAAGTTGAAATTTCTGTTTCCAAGCGTGGAAAGCTCAGGGTTGTGCGTGATGATAAAAAATAACGTGTGCGGCAGCGCAGTAATCACTTTCTTGATGAGCTGCAGTTCTTCGTCACTGCTGAGCTCCGAGGTGGCCTCGTCAAGTATGGCGACGGCTGGCGTATTCACAGCCAGGTCAAGCAACGCGAGCCGTTGAAGTTCTGACTTGCTCAGGTTCATTTCACCACTCCAGGGAACCTGTTGATTAAATCCATCCGGCAAGCGGTCGATAACGTCCGAAAGTCCAAGATAAGCTGCTCTCTGGTAGAGCTCTTCCCGTGACGGACTATTGAAGTGTTCGACAAGCAAGCCCGGTTTGAAGATCGGTCTGGAGGTCAACAACTGCACTTCTCCGGCATGTTGTCTTGCCAGATACCCATCAGTACCACCCAGTGTCGAGATCTGTCCCTGACTGGGTAACAAGCTGCCGACCACCAAATTGGCAAAGGTTGATTTGCCAACACCGCTGGCTCCCATGATCACCACCACATCACTCTCGTGAAACGCCTGGTCGAATTGTTCAAGTACTGTGGTTCCGCTGCGCTGGTTAACAAACGTGACATTTGAAAACGACACCAGTGGCGCATTGTCGCGAGCCTGTTGGCGTCTTGGCGCTGTCGCCGGGAAGGTACCAGCCACCACCAGTCGATCTGCGCTATCGAGGACTTGTCGCAGTTCCACAGCGCATCTGCCCAAGCGCGCAAAAATCGCAATCAGGCTGTAGGAGAGGCTCAGCGCCAGCACGTTAGCCATGGTGGCTGTGCCGGTGGCGTGAAAGTAAATCGTTGAAGCCACGATGCCGGACAGGAAAAAAAAGCCCATCAAGTCCAGTTTGTAGCTGTACCAGCGACGCGTCGCCGCGTTATCCAAAGAAGCGAAAGCCCTAGTGGCCAGGCTGGCGCTCAACCAGTCCAGGATGCTTGCGTTGTTTGCGGTGCCGTCAAATCGGCCGCCATCCCAGTTCAGCGCTTGAACGCGTGAAAACAACACGGCAGTCGCGTCGATTTCCCGGGTATTGGACCTCTGCAACAACTCGCCGGAGCGTCTTGCCCCCCGCCAGTAAAACAGGCCCATTAGAATGAACGGAAACAGTACGTAGATGTTGTTCAGGACGACGTAGCCCGTGGTGACGGACAGCAAAGTTGCCGCGCTGACGGTTTCCAGCAACAGGACGGGCAATACTTCATCGACGCGCCGCTGATCCCATGTCAGCTTGTTTTGGCTGTCGCGATTGACTTCCCGGGATAGGCGCTCATCCAGGCCAGGGTCCATAAAATGGGAGAAGTAGCGGATGCAATGTGCCGACGCTGCCTCAACGCTTTTCTTGACCGTCATCAACGCTCCGGAAATCGACAGTAAAGCACTCACCAGCAAAACGCCGGCCAGTCCGATCAAGGATGCATGTAGGTGAGTACTAAGATATCCGCTGGCGATCAGGTAGTCGCCGGCAATGGTGAACACTTCTTTGAGCGCCAGGAGGGTGAAGGCAATCAGCGTAATGATCCCGATGCCGAAGCTCATCAGGCTGCTGGTCATTGACCTGGAACTGACGTGAGACTGCTCTGCCGGGTCTTTTACCGTCGAGCGATCTGCCTCTGGCGCCGACGGTACAGAAACAGGACGTACAGCCGGTGCGGCGGTAAGTCGAGCGCGCGCGGCAGCGTATTGGATTTGGACGTCAGTGACTATGCCGTCTGAAACAGTCCAAACTTCCTCCGCTGCGTCTTTTTCTTCCGGGCTATCTGTGACAAACATCACCTTGGTGTCGCGCCACGGGCCTCGCAGCAGTGACCTCAACAATCCTTCGGCTAGCGCTCCGTCCAGCCCCGAGGTGGGTTGATCAATGAAGATCCGATCTGGCTGCGCCACCAAAGCGCGAACCAGTTCGACGCGTTTTCCCTGCCCCCTGGAAACGTCCCAGTGTGTCTTGGGGCCAGAGTTCCGCTCGTTGATGTAATCGAGGTGGAACTGCTCGGGCAAGCGTGCAAGGGCAATGGCATTTCGCACTTCTTCGCCTGTACAGTCCCGGCGATAGAGACTCAGGTTTTCGCCAACACCGCCGGTAAATATCCATGGCTCGTCCGGAATGAAAATCGACTGGCCGGTAGTCTCAGGAAAACGTTGCGCACATTTTCTTAGCACTGACGTCTTGCCACTGCCTGTAGCACCGACGATAGCGATATGTTTCGCCGTCGTAGAAGGCATCGCCATCATTGCGCAAGTTGGAGTGCCGGGCTCACAGCCATCCAGGTATTGCTCTATATGCTGGTGACCGACAAACCCTTGAGAGATGCTCTGCACAATGTCCGGAATATTATTGGCGACCGATCTCAGTCCACCGATCAATGCGATGGCTGCAAGCACACCAGGCATATCGACGTGGCCCAGGTAGATCAGTTGCAACAGGGCCGAACTCAACAGTGCGGCGATGGGCGTCATGGTCGAGATCAGGCTGATGGCCGCTACCAGACGGGCAGCTTTTTTCAGGGAGGCTTCTTCAAGGTTTCGTTTGGCGGCATAGTCGCGAATCAATTCGGCATTCCAGTTTTTCAGGCAGGCCTGGCGCCGATTTTTTGTCGCGAATGCCCCTATTTCTATGCGCTGAGTGGAGTTCAAGGACAGCTGTTCATAGGTCATGCTCAGTCGTTGGGCAATCCAGAACACGGTCAGTGAACTGCCGGCAATGACGGCCAAGGCGGCCACTGCACTAACACCCAGAGCAAAAAAGAAAAACGTGGACGTGAAGATGACAGTTGCTAGCGCCAGGGTGATCGTGACCAACCCTGACCATGACGATTCGACACGTGCCGCCTCGCGGTCAAACAACGTAGTCAGGCTGAGCGGGAAAGCATCGCTCTGTGCAGCAGCCCGTTTGAGTAAAAGCCGTTGTTCAACATAAGAACGACTTCCGACACCGACCAGTTCAGCGAGAAAGAACGTATGGTTGAGTGCCAGCCAGGCGCAGTAAGTCAGCGCAAGGCAGGTGGCGCCCTGCGTGATGTTCGAGAGGACTGGCGAGGCACCCTGCATGAGTTGCGCCAGCAGTGATTTAAGGGTGATTGCGGCGCCAAAAGCCGCCGCGGTATGCAATCCGATCGCCATCAGCGCCAACGTGATATCACGTTTGAGGGCTACAAAGATTCTGATATGAAGCCGACCTTTCCCACCTACTCGCGCATCATGGATGACTGCCTTGCACCATCCTTGCCAGCGGGCAGCGTGGACCGCCTGTGCACCTCGATTTCGTTCAGGCTCAGGCGTCCGAAACCATAGGATCGTCTTCAGAATTTCTGCAGTCTTCATGAGAGTCAGCTTGAAACCGGCGCAGGTTGAGTTGCGGTGGGTATTAGTTATTCGATGTTTCGATTTCTATTTTTTTAGCGTAAGTAAAATCCTACATCCGTTTCGGAAGTGCAAAAAACTGCGCCTATGTGTGCGCTGCGCACAACTAAAAATTGAAACATGATGACTTTTCGAGTGATTATAAAATTATTTATTCCAGCGAGTAGATCATTGGCTGGGAGCGATACTTTCAGTATTGTTTTTGGATGTCAACACCAGAAATAAACTGATATCGTTGTTACTTAGAGAATGTAGGAAAAATCAGACAGCAATTACACGCGCCAAGTACCAGTACCAGTACAACGGATTCATCGCGCGCTGGATACCCACTTTATAGTTCTTCAGAATTCTGCTCATGAAATCCACAGGGCCTGATCACCCGAGTAGCCATTGATCGCTTCCGGAATTCCGGAGGACAACTCGTGCTTGTTGAGCGGGTCGACGGAAATTAGGGGCTATGGTTTCGTCGAGATTGCACCAGCAAGCTTGCGCACAATGTCGTACCGAGTCTAGATCATCGTTGAATCGCTAGCCGAGCGGAAGAAATCCTGCCATCAACACATCGAGCAATTCGATTATATTGAGGCATTATTTACGCTTTTTATCGATGTGTGACTGATGGATGATGATCGCCATAAATCACCTTTTGGCAGGAGACGATCATGCTTGAACTCAGACCCTTTACCTCCCTTGGCGGCGCTCATCATGGCTGGCTGGACGCACATCACCATTTTTCATTTGCCGAGTACCATGACCCCAAGCGCATGAACTGGGGCAATCTGCGGGTCTGGAATGATGACGTGATTGCCTCGGGCACCGGTTTTCCGAAGCATCCGCACCGGGACATGGAGATTATTACCTATGTCCGTGAAGGCGCAATTACCCACGAAGACAACCTTGGCAACAAGGGGCGCACCGAAGCCGGTGACGTTCAGGTCATGAGTGCCGGCACGGGGATTGCCCATAGCGAGTACAACCTGGAAGCGACCGAGACGCGGATTTTCCAGATATGGATCATCCCCAACGAAGCTGGATCGGCGCCATCCTGGGGCGCCAAACCATTTCCCAAAGGTCAGCGCGAAGGATTTGTAACCTTGGCCAGCGGCAAGGCGGGAGATGATGAAAGCCTGCGGATTCGTGCGGATGCCCGCCTGGTCGCGGCCAACCTCAAGGCCGGGGAAACAGCTGAATATCGTCTGGACGGCGGCCGCCGTGCCTACCTGGTGCCAGCCACCGGGCGTATTGAAGTCAATGGCTTGCAGGCACAAGCTCGAGACGGTGTGGCGATTGCAGACGAGCAGGTGCTGAGAGTAACTGCCATTGAAGACAGTGAAGTGGTGCTGGTGGACCTGGCTTGACCGGCAAGGCCATCAACGAAAAAAAAGGGGCGAACCTCAACGGTCGCCCCTTTCGCTGTTGCGTGGCCCTATCCTGATTACTTCGAGGAAATAGCGCCGTCCACCAGTGTCTGCGCTTCCGCAACCAGCAGCTTGAGGTGCTCGTCACTGACGAAGCTCTCGGCATAGATTTTGTAGATGTCTTCGGTGCCGGACGGGCGCGCGGCGAACCAGCCGTTTTCGGTCATGACTTTCAGTCCGCCGATGGCCTGGTCGTTACCCGGTGCATGGCTGAGGATGCTCTGGATTGCTTCCCCGGCAAGTTGGGTCGATGTCACTTGGTCAGGCGACAATTTGCTCAGCAAGGCTTTCTGTTCCGGGTTGGCCTTGGCGTCGACCCGTACCGAGAACGGTTCGCCCAGCTCATCGGTCAGGGCGCGATAAGCCTGGCTCGGATCACGCCCAGTGCGGGCGGTCATCTCTGCAGCCAGCAATGCCGGGATCAGACCGTCCTTGTCGGTGCTCCAGACGCCACCGTCCTTGCGCAGGAACGAGGCACCGGCGCTTTCTTCGCCGCCAAAGCCCAGGGAACCGTCAAACAGGCCGTCCGCAAACCATTTGAAGCCGACCGGCACTTCATACAATCGCCGACCCAGGCGCTTGGCCACTCGATCGATCAGGCCACTGCTGACCACGGTCTTGCCCACGGCAGCGTCGGCGCGCCACAGTGGACGGTTCTGGAACAGGTAATCGATCGACACAGCGAGGTAGCTGTTGGGTGCCAACAGACCACCCGACGGCGTGACGATGCCGTGGCGATCGTGGTCCGGATCGCAAGCGAATGCCACATCGAAGCGTTCCTTGAGGCCGATCAGGCCTTGCATGGCATGGCTGGACGAGGGGTCCATGCGAATCTGGCCATCCCAGTCGACCGTCATGAAGCGGAAGGTCGGATCCACTTGTTTGTTGACCACTTCGAGGTCGAGTTGGTAGTGATCGGCGATCGCTGACCAGTAACGCACCCCGGCTCCACCCAGCGGATCTACACCCAGGCGCAGCTTGGCGGCGCGAATGGCATCGAAATCGATCACGTTGATCAGATCGGCGACATAGGTATTGAGGTAGTCGTGGCGATGGGTGGTCTCGGCCTTCAAGGCTTGCTCGTAGCTGATGCGCTTGACGCCGGCGAGCTTGTTGCCCAGCAGTTCATTGGCTTTGGCTTCGATCCACTTGGTGATGTGGGTGTCGGCCGGGCCGCCGTTGGTAGGGTTGTATTTGTAGCCACCGCTTTGTGGCGGGTTGTGCGACGGCGTAATGACGATGCCGTCGGCCAGGCCCGAGGTACGGCCACGGTTGTAGCAGAGGATGGCGTGGGAGATGGCCGGGGTCGGGGTGTATTCGTCACCTTCGGCAATCATCACGGTCACGCCATTAGCGGCGAGTACTTCCAGGGCGCTGGCGCCCGCCGGAGTGGACAATGCATGGGTATCGATCCCGACGAACAGCGGGCCGTCGATGCCCTGCGCCTGGCGATACAGGCAAATGGCCTGGCTGATCGCCAGGACGTGCCATTCGTTGAAACTCAAATCGAACGAGCTGCCGCGGTGCCCGGAGGTGCCGAACGCGACGCGCTGGGTGGAGATGGCGGCGTCGGGCTGGCCAGTGTAGTAGGCCGTTACCAGTCGCGGGATATCGACCAACAGTTCTGCCGGTGCAGGTTTGCCCGCAAAAGGATTGAGTGTCATGCAAAACCTCTGGAATCTATTGGTTCGGGAATTGAATCGCAGTTTACTGGCAGTTTGACCACAACGCGATCAGATCGATCCCCCACGTGCACGACACCCCTGCTTTGCTTAATCCAGCGACTCCAGGCGCAACGCGTCACCGAGCAAGCCGATGGCGGCCGACAGGTCATGATCGCCGCCGAAGGTATGGCTCAGACGCATGTGCTGCGCATGCAGTCCCTGCAAACTGAACAACTCGCCGGGGGCAATCAATACCTGGTGTTGCAGCAAGCGCTGGAACACCCGGCGCACATCCACCTGGCGCAATGAGCGTACCCAGATCGTTGCGCCGCCCTGGGGCTCGACAAAGCTCAGGGCATCGCCCAGTCGTTCGTTCAGCAACTGGCTCATCTGTACCGAGCGATCCTTGAGCAGGCGACGCAACACCTGAAGGTGCTGATCAATCCGCCCGTTGATGTACAGGCGTGCGATGGCTTTCTGGCGAATCGGCGACAATCGGAACGAGCGCAACAGAAATTGCCGTTGCAACTGCATGCGCAGGTGCCGCGAAAGCACATAGCCAAAGGGCGCCTCAGGCCCGATGATTTTTTCAAACGTTGAATAGACCAGCAGCCGATCAGGGTCCAGCAGGTCGCGAAAGCGCAGGCCGTCCGGATCGAAGCCGAGTTCGCCGTGGCAGTCATTTTCCAGGACCCAGCAGGCATGCCGCTCCAGCAGCCGCGCAATGGCACGCCGGTTGTCCTCGGACGCCAGGCTGGCGCGGGGCATATTCAACCGCGAGGACAACAGCACCAGTTGCACCGGATTTAGCTGCAGCGCCCGTTCAAGCGTGTCGACATCCAGCTCGCCATCGGCTTGTACGGCCAATTCAACGACCTTGACGTCGGCCGACTCGAACAGGCGCAGCACGGGCCACTCGCAAGGCGATTCCACCACGACCGTGGAATGCCTGAGGCTCAGCACCTCGATGAGGATCTCCAGTACGCCACGCAGATCCGCGCCGATGTACACGTCTTCGGCGTGCCAGCAGCGCTGTGGCGAGGTGGTATACCGCGCCGCCAGTGCCGCCCGCAGTTCCAGTTCGCCGCAGGGCTGCGCTGACGATTGCGGCTGCCGCGGGTACTGGCGTAGCAGTTCCCGCTCGAGCAGCAGCAAAGGGCTATCCAGGGGCTGCAACAGGGTCGGCTCGTCGGCGCTGAGCACCAGCATGGACGGGTTTCGGGCGTTGACGTAAACGGTTTCCAGCAGATCGTCACCATCGCCCAGGGTATCGATGGACGACACCGGCACTGCGTAGTACCCCGACTTGGCCAAGGAGTAAACCCGCCCCTCTTTCTCCAGTAGCGAGTAGGCAGACTGGATGGTCGAGATCGAGACGCTCAAGCGGTCGGCCAATTGGCGCAAGGAAGGGAGGCGCACCCGGGCGTCCCTGGCCGACTCATTGATCAGTTGGGTCAGGTAGCGGTAAACCGCCTGGTAGGCGAAGCCGGTTTCTCTCACGCCATTCAACGCCCCGTTGACCAGTCACTCGCTTGGGTGTTGCCCGTATCGCAGCTGATCGAGGACGCGCCTGGTGCATCTTCAACTGCCCGCTCCATGCGATAAAGCTTGCCAATCAACGCGAGCGGCAAGCCGCTGACATCCACCATCCATTGCAGGATCTGCTCGGGCACAGCGTGGCCTTGCATGGCTCGGTGCAAGTCCGGCACGGCGATCAGCATCCCGGGATGGCACCGGCGCAGGAAACCCTCCAGCCTCGCGCCCTTGTCGACGAAAGGCGCGAACAGCAGGCAAACCAGCTGCGCTTCGCTCAGGCCAAGATTCTTCTGCGCATATGCAGTGCCCAGGGCACGCTGTTCGGCATCCGTGGTGATTTGGCCAAACACTTGCGCAGCCTGCTGGCACAAGCCATCCGATAGCTGCTTGCGGCGCATCATGACCAGTGCTCGCTGGAAGAACTCGGCGACCCCTGATTCATAGCTGTCGCCGTGCATGAAACAGGCCTGTAAACCGCGTACATGAGCGCTCAGTTCAAGGCTGACGAGCTCATTATCGCTCGCGTAGGCCATCAGTCCGTCGGGCTGGAAGCCCAGGAATTCGGTCAGCAGCGGCCAGCGCTGCTCAAGATTGCTGACCAGCATGTCGTGTATGTCGATGAAGGTCGCGCGCCGGCAGGTTTCGAACAGTTCAGCGGGACGCCAGTGCGGCTGCATGAGCTCGGGCTCAAACCCCTGATAGTATTCCGGGCCGAGCTCATCGAGCAGCGTGAACAAATCTTCGTAGCCGTGTTCAGTGTACCGCGACGGCAAGAGGCCGGCCTTGGCGGTCGCCCGCTTGAAGCCGTACAAAAATTGCTTCTGCTGGCGTGGTGTCTCGCTACTGACCAAGGCGTCTACCCCACCATCCCACCGCGCGATCTGGCCATAGAACTCGCCCGTGGCGAGAAATCCGTTGTCCCAGAGATCAAGGGCATCATCGCTGTCGCGGCGATGTCCGACCATCAGCAGGTTCAGGCGGCTGACCTCGCGGCCGGCTTCGGATATTGGCGCTGGCTGAGTGAACGGCAGCACCTCACGATTGTCGGCCCTCAGCACTTCGACCCGCGGGTCGTCATAAAGGAACAAAGCGCTGTAACTGTTGTGGATGTTGTCCAGCGCGGTGGCGCTGACGCCACTCTGCTGCAACGACGCGACACGCAGCTGGAAGGTGGCCGGTGCGCGGCCGGCGATGCTCAACTGTGCTGCACGCAACAGCGCCAGGGTGTAACAACTGTCCCGGGACCCGGTCTGAATCACCAATACCTTGTAATCGGCAAGGCGCTCCATGCCACCTGCGGCAACTACCAGGCGCTGAATTAACAGCTGTAACGCCGTGCGTTCGGCGCGAGAGAAAAAACCCAGTAACCGTTGCAATATCTGTTGGTAGACATGGTTCATGGCTTGATCATGGATGCTGGTCATATTTATATACCTGGTGCTGGAAAATCGATATCACGACCCGCGCAAATGATTTTTGCGCAGCGCTTTGCCCGTTCCATTCTGACGACGGAGATTTATTACCAAATGCTAGCACTTAAAGGGACAAGACATTATTTGAAATAAATGAGCCGCGCCCAAGGCTTCATCACCGATAGTTTCAAAGAAACCGCTCAAAAGCCTTGAGTTAGAGGGCTTATTCTGCGTCCTAGGAAATATCCCACAATGTCTGACGGATAATTACTACGAGAATTTAGGAATAAAGCTACAAGTGCGTTTTTGATCACTGAAAGATGATCAACAGATTGTTTGGCGCATATCAACGGACTGTACTGAAAAGTAACAACTTGACACTCAGTCATGACACATTCCTTGAGATGAAAGCAATCGTTCAATTATCAAGGCTTACTGGCTGATTAGAAGATACAGATGGTGGGGAAAAACCAGTTCAGTTGCTGAACAGGCTGCCCGGAAGAGAAACAGGAGGTTTGTTTAAAACCCGAAAACAAAAAAGTCCGTGTGGGTCACGGACTTTTTCAGGGGGGGGGGACGTCAGGCCGGTTCGACTTGAAGCGCGACCCGTTCGCGGCATGGGCATTCGTCCATGTAGCGGTGGGCTTCGACGAACTCGGCAAACGGGAACACCCGAGTCTTGAGTGGCAGCAGCACGCGGTCCGCCGTCAGTTGGTTGATATCGCGCAGGGCACGCTGCAGCGACACCTGGTCCTGGACGATGCCCAGTTCCGGCTTGCCGGTGAAGTTACCGATGCAGTGGACGAAGAACTGAATGTTCTTCTGGAACGCTGCACAGGCCGGGAACGGCGTCTGGTTGCCCCCTTGCAGACCGTACAGCACCAGGCTGCCACGGGGTGCAAGGACATCGCCGAGCATTGACATCTGCGGGCCACCCAAGCCATCGAACACCACGTCAACGCCACGGTTATCGGTGATCTTGTTGATCTGCATCAGCAGATCCTGTTCCTCGGTGACGATGACTTTTTCCGCCCCGAGGGACAGCAGGTTTTCCCGCTCTTCGGCATTCTTCGTCGCCGCGATAACCCGTACGCCCAACGCCTTGCCCAGTTGCACAAAAGACGGACCTGCACAGTGGCTGGCGTCAGTGACCAGGGCGAACTGGCCGGGTTTGACCCGTGCCAGGTCGACATAAGCAAAATAGGCGATCAACAGCGGCGTGTAGTGCACGCTGGCTTCAACCGGGCTGAGTACATCCGGGTAACGGGTCAGCGCAGTGCGTGGCAGTACAATCTGTTCGCCGTACACCGGGTAATCATTCGGGCTCTGCGCCGGGAAGCTGGCAACCTTGTCGCCCACTTCCAGATCGTCGACGCCCTCTCCGAGCGCCGTGACCACGCCAGACATTTCATGCCCCAGGCCCGAAGGCAGGCGAGCATGAGAGGGAGCCAGGTTCTGGCGCCAGAGAATGTCGTACCAGCTGATGCCAATCGCCTCGACGCGCACCTGCACTTCGCCCGGCGCGGGCAAAGCAGCCGCATGCTCTTCGCATTTGAGCACCTCGGCCGGACCAAACTTGTGAAAACGGATCGTGCGTGACATCGCAAACCTCGTCAAAGAAACCTCTAATGCCCCGAACTCTATATGGGCTTTGTAGCCAAGACTATCAGTGGCTATTAATAGTCGACATGCCTGTCATTGATTCCGCACCCCCGAAAGGATCAACGGTTGGCCAGGACATGGGCGAACTGCATCGGTAAAAATGAATTATTCGGTGCAGAGTACCAGCCTTTCCCCGTAAGATTCATGCCGGTCATTGTTCTCATATGACCGCCCCCGTCAAGCCTTGACTCTGCCAGGACTCCAGATGAATCGTAATGACCTGCGTCGTGTCGACCTGAACCTGTTGATCGTATTCGAAACACTCATGCACGAGCGCAGTGTGACCCGCGCTGCGGAGAAATTGTTCCTTGGCCAGCCCGCGATCAGCGCCGCGCTCTCGCGCCTGCGTGGGCTGTTCGATGATCCGTTGTTCGTGCGCACCGGACGCAGCATGGAGCCTTCCGCACGGGCGGTGGAGATCTTTGCCCTGCTCTCCCCGGCACTGGATTCGATTTCCACGGCCGTCAGCCGCGCAGCAGAATTCGACCCAGCCACCAGCACGGCGGTATTTCGCATCGGGCTGTCGGACGATGTCGAATTTGCCCTGCTGCCGATGCTGCTCAAGCGCCTGCGCGCCGAATCCCCAGGGATCGTGCTGGTAGTGCGCCGCGCCAACTACATCCTGATGCCGGCCTTGCTGGCTTCGGGAGAGATCTCCATCGGCGTCAGCTACACCGCCGACCTGCCGGCCAACGCCAAACGCAAGGTGCTGCGCCGCAGCATGCCCAAACTGCTGCGTGCCGATACGGTGCCGGGCCCCCTGAGCCTGGACGACTTCTGCGCCCGCCCCCATGCCCTGGTGTCGTTCGCCGGTGACCTCAGTGGCTTTATCGATGAAGAGCTGGAAAAACTTGGGCGCAAGCGCCATGTCGTGCTCGCGGTACCGCAGTTCAACGGCTTGAGCACGTTGCTGTCCGGGACGGATATTGTCGCCACCGTGCCTGATTACACCGCCGATGCTCTGACTGCCGCGGGCGGCGTGCGCGCCGAGGACCCGCCTTTGCCAGTGCGCAGTTTCGAGCTGCACATGGCCTGGCGTGGTTCGCAGGACAACGATCCTGGAGAACGCTGGTTGCGCTCGCGGATCCAGATGTTTTTCGGCGATCCGGACAGTCTTGCCTGACCGGGGATTTGCCGGTCCAGGCAAATGGGCTTCAAGCCGTTAGCCCCCAACAGCGAGGGACCCTCAGCGAAGCAGGCCGATATTCTGGTTTATTTGGTCTTGAATGATTTCCAGAGTGTTCAGGCTAATCGCTTTGGGGTAACCGCTTTCGGCAATGGCAGCGAATTTGATGGCGACCTCGCAAACCCGGTCAATGATGTCGGCTGCTGTTTGTTGCGAGACTTCTGCTTCGCGAGCAAGACTGAGCATCGCCTCCCGATTGACCGCCAAGGCCTCGCCCATCACATCCATCTGGTGATACCCGCCGGGTCCTTCGCAGAAGGTCACGTCGTAGGCAGGTGCCAGTTTCCATTCGCCGGTTGGCACCATGACATAAGCAAAATTCTTGGGGTGATCGTCCCGATTGTTGAATGCGACGTTGAACACTGCTCGCTCAAATGCACAGGCTTTCTCTCGCACATCGTTGGTGCACAGCTGGGTCGCGCGCAGGAAGTTCACATAGTCCAGCACTCCCGGCGACTGAAAGTCGGCCCCGGTAAAAGCCGCCAGGCTCTGCATCGGAATCCGCAGGCCATCCTGTCGATCAAAGCGCTTGGTCGCGAAGGCCGCCAGTCCATTGGGTAGATTGAAATACTGGGTGTCCGGGGTCGGGATGCCGCACATGCGCAGGCACTCGGCATACACCATTTCAATTGCACACACCTCGGGGTGTTCGTCTTTGGCCGGGAACTTGATCAGCCAGGCTTCCAGGCCCGGCATCGCGGCGGTAGTAAACACACCGGTCCGCGCATCGCGATAGAGCAGTGCCTTGGGCCTCGCGCCTTGAGGAGAGCCACCGACCTGCAGCAATTTATGCAGGAACTCCCCTCCTTCACCGTTCAGAACTTCCTGCACCTCAGCTGCCAGCAGGTCGAGGGATACTGGATTTTGAGTACCCCCCAGCCGGTGTAATACACATCGACTTGCTCAAGCATTGTCAGCTTTCCTTTTAATACGGGAACGCTTGGCACTGTCTTCATAACGGCGGATGTCATCGAGGCTGTCGAGCTTGGGCAGGAACAATCCTTCAAGGTCTTTGCTTCGCCCGAGAACCATGGCGACGCGGACCAGGCTTTCGAACCCCACATTGCGGCCAGCTTCCAGGTTGGACACGGTGTTAGTGCCGACCCCCGCGCGCCCGGCCACTTCGGCTTGTGTCATCTGGCGGGCCAGCCGCTCAGTGCGAAGGCGTGCGCAGAGCCGCTTCACGATCTCTTGAGGGGTACTGAAGCTTAAATCCAGCATAGCGGGCGTTCCGAACCTCATTTTCGTTTAACCCCCAGGAAAAAGGAGTTATCTGTTTCAACGTTCAAGCTCAGGATAACACTGTTATCTTGTGGCTTATGTAGTAAAAATGGATTTAAAAACACTTATAATGGAGTTAATGGCTCGGCAAGCGCGCGCCACATGCGTTCCTTATGCAGCCATTGCGACCCCTGCAGCTCGACGCATAACCCTTACACGTCCCGCAACAAACAATTACCATCAAGCATATTGATAGCCACCTAACGAAAGGCGCATGCTAGGGGGCTGAATCGATTCTTATATCATTCCGAATGATAGTTACCTTCGCTTCATTCGATTCGTGCGATACAACCCCGCCGATCATCATCCGTCCATTCTTAATACATTGGCGGATGCATCCATGGAACAGTCACTCAAACATTTGCGCTTCCCGTTGGCCATGCTGGCCGTACTGGTGATGAGCGCCTGCGGCAAGACGCCGGAGACAGCGGCCGCCATGCCAGCTGCCAAGGTCAGCGTGGCCAAGGTGCTGGAACAGCCAGTCAACGAATGGGACGAATTCACCGGGCGCCTCGAAGCGCCGGAGACCGTGGAAATTCGTCCGCGGGTTTCCGGGCAGATCGATGAAGTAGCCTTCACTGAAGGCGCGCTGGTCAAGAAAGGTGACCTGCTGTTCCAGATCGACCCGCGTCCGTTCCAGGCAGAGGTCCGCCGCCTCGAAGCCCTGGTTGCCCAATCGCGCGCCAACGCCACCCGCAGTGAAAACGAAGCCCAGCGCGGTGAACGACTGCGCAGCAGCAATGCGATTTCCGCAGAGCTGGCCGATTCGCGCACCAGTGCTTCGCAAGAAGCCCGCGCAGCCGTCGGCGCCCTGCAAGCGCAACTCGACCTGGCGAAACTGAACCTGAGCTTCACCCGAGTCACCGCGCCCATCAGCGGTCGCGTCAGCCGTGCGGAGATCACCGCCGGCAACCTGGTGACGGCCGACACCACGGCGCTGACCAGCGTGGTTTCCACCGATAAGGTCTATGCCTACTTCGACGCCGACGAGCGCGTGTTCCTCAAGTACACCCAGCTGGCGCGCCAGGGCAAACGCGGTGCAACCACTCCGGTGTACCTGGGCCTGTCCAACGAAGACGGCAACCCGCATCAGGGTGTAATGAACTTTGTCGACAACCAGGTCAACCCGAAAACCGGCACCATCCGTGGTCGCGCGGTATTCGACAACACTGACGGCGCCTACACCCCAGGCCTTTATGCGCGGCTGAAACTGGTCGGCAGCGGCACCTACTCCGCCGTGTTGATCAACGATGAAGCGGTCGGTACTGACCTGGGCAAGAAGTTCGTGCTGGTGATGGATGGCGACAACAACACCGCTTACCGCGCGGTCGAGCTGGGGCCCAAGATCGAAGGGTTGCGCATCGTGCGCAGCGGCCTGAGCAAAGATGACACGGTGATCGTCAAGGGCCTGCAACGTGTACGTCCCGGCTCACCGGTCACCCCTGAAGTGATTCCGATGGCCAGCGAGCAAACCCTCGCGGCACTCGCCCAACAACGACAAGCGCTGGAAGCCAGCAACCTGCCACAAGTCGCACCTGCCAAGGTCGCGCCGGGCTCGGTTGTGAAAGTGGCTGCCGCGACTCCACGCGGTTAAGGGACGACAACTCCGATGAATTTTTCCCAATTCTTCATATCCCGGCCGATTTTCGCAGCGGTTTTGTCGCTGCTGATCCTGATTGCCGGTGCGATCTCGCTGTTCCAGTTGCCCATCAGCGAATACCCGGAAGTGGTACCGCCGACCGTCGTGGTGCGCGCCAACTTCCCTGGTGCCAACCCCAAAGTCATCGGTGAGACCGTGGCGGCTCCCCTGGAGCAAGCCATCACCGGCGTCGAGAACATGCTGTACATGTCCTCGCAGTCGACCGCCGATGGCAAGATCACCCTGACCATCACCTTCGCCCTGGGTACCGACCTGGATAATGCGCAGGTGCAGGTGCAGAACCGCGTCACCCGTACCGAGCCCAAACTTCCCGAGGAAGTGACGCGCATTGGTATCACCGTAGACAAGGCTTCGCCCGACCTGACGATGGTCGTGCACTTGACCTCGCCGGACAAACGCTACGACATGCTGTACCTGTCCAACTATGCCCTGCTCAACATCAAGGATGAGCTGGCGCGCCTAGGCGGTGTGGGTGATGTGCAGCTGTTCGGCATGGGCGACTACTCCCTGCGGGTCTGGCTCGATCCGAACAAGACGGCTTCGCGCAACCTCACGGCCACCGATGTGGTTACCGCCATTCGCGAGCAGAACCGCCAGGTGGCAGCCGGTGCCCTGGGCGCCCCGCCCGCACCGAATGCCACGGCGTTCCAGTTGTCGGTCAATACCCAGGGTCGCCTGGTGTCCGAGGAAGAGTTCGAGAACATCATCATTCGCTCCGGGGACAACGGTGAGATCACCCGTCTCAAGGATATCGCCCGGGTTGAATTGGGTTCCAGCCAGTACGCCCTGCGTTCACTGCTGAACAATCAACCGGCAGTAGCGATTCCGATTTTCCAGCGTCCTGGTTCCAACGCCATCGAAATCTCCAACCAGGTCCGCGACAAGATGGCGGAGCTGAAGAAAAACTTCCCGGAAGGCATGGACTTCAGCATCGTCTATGACCCGACGATCTTCGTGCGAGGCTCCATCGAGGCGGTGGTTCACACCCTGTTCGAAGCACTGATCCTGGTCGTATTGGTGGTGATCCTGTTCCTGCAAACCTGGCGCGCCTCGATCATTCCGTTGGTGGCGGTGCCGGTATCGCTGATCGGTACCTTTGCGGTCATGCATTTATTCGGCTTCTCGCTCAACGCCCTGTCGTTGTTCGGGTTGGTGCTGGCCATTGGTATCGTGGTGGACGACGCCATCGTGGTGGTGGAGAACGTCGAGCGAAATATCGGACTGGGGCTGACCCCCGTCGAGGCCACCAAGCGTGCCATGCGCGAAGTGACCGGGCCGATCATCGCCACGGCACTGGTGTTGTGTGCGGTGTTTATCCCGGCGGCATTCATTTCCGGCCTCACCGGGCAGTTCTATAAACAGTTCGCCCTGACCATTGCGATCTCGACGGTGATCTCGGCGTTTAACTCGCTGACCCTGTCGCCGGCGCTGGCGGCGGTATTGCTCAAGAGCCATGACGCACCCAAAGACCGCTTCTCCCGGGGTCTCGACAAGTTGTTCGGTGGCTGGTTGTTCCGTCCATTCAACCGCTTCTTCGACAAGGCCAGCCACGGGTATGTCGGCACAGTGGCGCGGGTTATCCGCAGCAGCGGTATTGCCCTGATCCTGTACGCCGGCCTGATGGTGCTGACGTTCTTCGGTTTCGCCAACACGCCGACCGGTTTCGTACCCGGCCAGGACAAGCAGTACCTGGTGGCATTTGCACAACTGCCGGATGCGGCGAGCCTGGATCGCACTGAAGACGTGATCAAGCGCATGTCCGACCTGGCCCTGAAACAGCCTGGCGTGGACAGTGCGGTTGCCTTCCCTGGCCTGTCGATCAATGGATTCACCAACAGCCCGAACGCCGGCATTGTGTTCGTCACGCTCAAACCGTTCGACGAACGCAAGGACCCAAGCATGTCTGCCGGTGCCATCGCCGGTGCATTGAACGGCCAGTTCGCCGGGATCCAGGAGGCCTACATGGCGATCTTCCCGCCGCCGCCGGTACAAGGCCTGGGCACCATTGGCGGTTTCCGCCTGCAAATCGAAGACCGGGGCAACCTGGGCTACGACGAGCTGTACAAGGAAACCATGAACATCATCAACAAGAGCCACAACGTGCCGGAACTGGCCGGCCTGTTCACCAGCTACACCGTGAACGTGCCGCAAGTCGATGCAGCCATCGACCGGGAAAAAGCCAAGACCCACGGCGTGGCGGTCAGTGACATCTTCGACACCCTGCAGATCTACCTGGGTTCGTTGTATGCCAACGACTTCAACCGCTTTGGTCGCACCTATCAGGTCAATGTCCAGGCCGAACAGCAGTTCCGCCTCGAACCGGATCAGATCGGCCAGCTCAAGGTGCGTAACAACAGGGGTGAAATGATCCCGCTGGCGACCTTCATCAAGGTCAGCGACACCTCGGGGCCGGACCGCGTCATGCACTACAACGGCTTCATTACCGCTGAGATCAACGGTGCGGCAGCCCCGGGCTACAGCTCCGGACAAGCGGAAAAAGCCATCGAAAAACTGCTCAAGGAAGAACTTCCGAACGGCATGACGTACGAATGGACCGACCTGACCTACCAGCAGATCCTGTCCGGCAACACCGCGCTGTTCGTGTTCCCACTGTGCGTACTGCTGGCGTTCCTGGTACTGGCGGCGCAGTACGAAAGCTGGAGCCTGCCTCTGGCGGTGATTCTGATCGTGCCAATGACCCTGCTGTCGGCGATTGTCGGTGTGATTGCCTCCGGCGGCGACAACAACATCTTTACCCAGATCGGCTTGATAGTGTTGGTGGGGCTTGCCTGTAAGAACGCGATTCTGATCGTCGAGTTTGCCAAGGATAAACAGGAGGAAGGCATGAGCCCGCTGGCGGCGGTGCTCGAAGCCTGCCGCTTGCGTCTGCGGCCGATCCTGATGACCTCCTTTGCGTTCATCATGGGTGTGGTACCCCTGGTGTTCTCCAGTGGTGCTGGCGCCGAAATGCGGCACGCCATGGGTGTCGCGGTGTTCTCCGGGATGCTTGGGGTGACCTTCTTCGGCCTGTTGCTGACGCCGGTGTTCTATGTGCTGATTCGTAATTTCGTGGAGCGCGGCGAACAACGCAAAGCGGCCAAGGCCCTGAAACTGGAGGCGCAACCATGAGCCTGAAAGCCTTCCTGCCGAGCCTGCTGGTGCTGGCCCTGAGCGCCTGCGCCGTAGGCCCGGACTATCAGACGCCTGCGACGGAGCCGGCCCATATCACGGCGGCGACCGAAGGTACTGGCGGCCAGAAAAACTTCGATCGCTCGCGTTTCGAAGGTATCTGGTGGCAGCAATTTGAAGATCCGACCCTCAACCAGTTGGTGGTCCAGTCGCTGCAAGGCAACCGCGACTTGCGAGTGGCTTTTGCGCGCTGGAAAGCCGCCCGGGCGATTCGTGACGATGTCAGCAATGACGCCATGCCCACCATCACCAGCCGCGCCAGCAGCGACCTTGGCAAGGGGCAGATTCCAGGCCAGACCACCAGCCGGGTCAACAGCGAACGTTACGACCTGGGCCTGGACATGGCCTGGGAGATTGATCTGTTTGGCCGCATCCAGCGCAACCTGGAGTCGGCGGATGCTGAACAGCAAGGGATCGAGGCCGATCTGTACCAGCTGCAAGTCACCATGATTGCCGAGCTGGTCGATTCCTACGGTCAGCTGCGCGGCGCACAGCTGCGAGAAAAGATAGCCCTGGCCAACCTGAACAATCAGCAAGAGTCGCGCAAGATCACCATCAGCCTGCGTGATGCCGGCGTCGGTGATCAGCTTGATGTCGAGAGGGCCGATGCACGCCTGGCATCGGTTGAAGCCAGCGTGCCGCAGTTGCAAGCCGAGCAGGTGCGGCAGAAAAACCGCATTGCCACTCTCCTCGGTGAGCGCCCGGACAAATTGAGTGTCGATCTAGGCCCCAAAGATCTGCCCGCCATCGCCAAGGCTTTGCCGATCGGTGATCCGGGAGAGCTGTTGCAACGCCGTCCCGACATCCTGAGTGCCGAGCGCCGGCTGGCGTCGGCCACTGCGCGGATTGGCGTGGCCAAGGCCGATCTGTTCCCCCGGGTCAGTCTGAGCGGCTTCCTTGGCTTTACCGCCGGGCGTGGTTCGCAGATCGGCTCCGCAGCGGCCAACGCCTGGGCGCTGGGTCCAAGTATTACCTGGGCGGCGTTCGACCTGGGCAGCGTGCGCGCCCGTTTGCGCGGTGCCGATGCTGATGCCGAAGGCGCGCTTGCGACCTATGAACAGCAGGTGCTGCTGGCACTGGAAGAATCGGAAAATGCGTTCAGCGACTATGGCAAACGCCAACAGCGCCTGATTTCGTTGATTCGTCAGAGTGAATCAAGCCGTGCGGCCGCCGACCTGGCGCAAATCCGTTACCGCGAAGGCACGGCCGACTTCCTCGTGCTGCTCGACGCGCAGCGTGAGCGCCTGGCAGCAGAAGATACCCAGGCCCAGGCCGAGGTCGATCTGTATCGCGGCATCGTCGCGATCTACAAGGCCCTCGGCGGCGGTTGGGCACCGGAGACGGTCGCCAGTCAGTAACCGCTTCAAGAGCCCCTTTGGTTGGCCGCAACCAACCGATTGTTTAACCCCGCGCCTCATCCGGTCGTGGGGTTTTTTTTGCGCGTTTGGCAGGTAGATGGGTGGCACACTCAAGGCGCCCCCCCCATCAATTGCGCAAGCTTTTATCGCTCCCGTTGTCGGGTGTTCTCCAGCACGGTCACGGTCGCGGTTGTCCCCGCCCGGAGGCGGTTTTTTGCCGCATAGGCAGGATCAATCCTTATGCGCACCGGCACCCGCTGTGCCAGTTTTACCCAGGTGTAACTCGGGTTGATGTTGGCCAGCAGACGCCCACCTGGCAGGTTTTCCCGGTCGGCGATGGCGAAGGCGATGCTTTGCACCGTGCCAGCGAAGGTCTCGCCGCTCATCAATTCGATCTTCACGGGGTCGCCCTCCTGGATGCGCGGCAATTTGGTTTCCTCGAAATAACCCGCGACATAAAAGGAATCGCTGTCCACCAGCGCTAGTAACGCGCCGCCCGCCGGGGCATAGTCACCCTCGCGGGTCAGCAGGTTGGTCACATAGCCACTCACCGGAGCCACCACGCGGGTGCGTTGCAGGTCGAGTTCGGCCTGGGTCAGCGCCGCAATTGCCAGTTGCACATTGGCCTGGGCCAAGCCCAGGTTAGCCTGGTTGCGCAGCAGCTCGGCCTTGGCCACCGCCACCTCGGTACTGGATTTCTCCCACTCCTCACCCGAGATCGCGAACCCTTCCTTGAGCTTGCGCCGGCGTCTTTCCTCACTCTCACGCTGCTTGAGCAATGCCTCGCTGGACACGATCGCCGCCTCGGATTGCCCCAGCGTGGCCTTGGATACTTCTACCGCACGCCTGGCATGTTCAACGGCCAGGGTGTATCGCGCCGGGTCGATCTCCAGCAGCAGCTGGCCCTTGGCAACATGTTGATTGTCCTGCACGCCAAGGCTGACGATGCGCCCTGCTACGTCGGCCGACAAGGTGACCACGTCGGCACGCACCCGCGCGTCACGGGTCCAGGGCGCACGCGTGTAGTGATTCCAGGCAAACCAGCCGAGTAAGAAGGCCAGCAGCACTACGGCGAGGGTGGTTAGACGGGGCAGTAATTTTTTCAAGGTGTCAGGCTCCCATCACCAGTATCAGGGCGGCACACACGCACACGTACAATGCGCCTTCGAACAGCGCCTCGTGCCAGACAAAGCGCAGCACCCCCATGCGCCGCAGGGCCCAGTCCAAGGCAAGGAAAACCGGCAGGGCCAGCAGCAGGGCCTGGGCGATTGGCGGCAGATAGACGCCGCCTACTTCCAGATCAATGGGCAAAATCAGCTACTCCTTCCACGTCCACCGTTTGAAAATGCGCCGAGTGGCGCTCCAGGAACGACACCACAATCAACAGCGCAACGCGCATACGGAACACGCTCCACAAATGTTCATGGGCGCCCGAATGCAGAGTGTCCAGGTAATCACCGAGTTGGTGCAGGCTACCGAGCACGGCAGTCAGTTCAATACCCTGGCGCCCTGCGATCAGCCGCCCGGTCTCGCGCACGGTGGCCAGCAAGCGACTTTGCACTTCGTCGTCCAGCAAACTGTTGCCCTGCCCCTGCTGTCGCAGCTGGTTCAATGCCACGCCTAATGCCATGCAGCCCAGGCTGAACTCGAAAAATGCCCTGGAGTCTTTGTCGCTCGCGGCGGGCAGCAGCCCCAGCATCATGGTGACCCTGTCGACCATGCGGCTCTCGAAGGCGAATTGCTGTTCGTCGCTGGCCGCGGCCTTCAACAAGGCATACACCTGCGCCCGATTCTCTAAGTACAGCCGGCGGATGCGCAAGGCTGGCCGGAAGGGAAAAATCAGCGCATATACACTCAATGCCAGCGCCGTGGCGCACATGTACGCGCCAGCAAATTCGAACCACTGGATGGCCGTATTCTGGCCGATCCCCGCGTTCTGCGGCCCCAGCAGAAGGAAGGTGGATAACCCCAGGCCGATCCCGGTGCCGGTAGTGGGCGGGCTGGCCAAACCCACCGCCACGGCATACAGCAAGGGCACCAGCAACAGCGCGAGCATTTCGAAGTCACTGATCATCGGCACCAGCATGAACTGATACAGCGCTGACACCACCAGTGCCAATCCCAGCCCTCGGGCATAACTCTGCGCGGCCAACAGCGGCCGCGGGAATGTCGCCATCAATGAGCAGAGAATGCCGACCAGCACCATCCCTCCGCGGGCGCCGTCCCAACCCGTCTCGATCCAGATCAGACCGGCCACCACCAACGCTGTAAAGGCCCGCACCGCGTTCATGGCCGCCAGGGTGAAATCCAGGTGCAACGGGTTATTCTGCCCGCGGAACACCGAGCTGGCGCGGCGCTCCTCCTGAATCGCATCGCTGAGCTCCAGAATCTGCCCCAGCTGCTCAAGCAGGCGTGCCTGTTCCCAGCGCAGCGACCAGCCCAGCGAGCGCAACGTCGCCGGCATGGCCTCGGTCAGTTGCTCGGCGCGATAGGCAAGCTCATCGAAGCGGTGCTGCAACAAGATGAAATGCTGGCGAGACTCGGCCGCGAGCGAACGGCCCTGCAAAGCAAGTTCGTCGAGGAATGTCAGTTCTTCGGCGCGAATCTGCAGTATTTCTTCCGGCAGTTCGCCCTCCCAACGTTCAGTCAGCAGCAGCCGCTGGTGCCGCAGAGCAGTCAGGCGTGACGTCAGCAGCACCAGCTGGTTACCCAGCAGTTGCACCAGAGCGTTGGCACTGCGCAGCCGCGGCGCGTCGAAATACAGATGACGCCGCACGCCTTCCAGGGCGCTGATTTCGCCCAACAACTGCATTTGCCGACGATGGAAATCGTCCTCGCTTTCCTCGGTGCGGATAACAGCGGCGGCGTGGGTGGCGAGCAGCTTGATGACCTGATCGATCCGGGTGAAGTAATCCCGGGCGACTGACTCCGGGCGCGCCGTGAGCAGGCTCACCACGCAGACACACGCCACCGCCAGCAAGGTCTCGGTGACACGGGTTACCGCCAGCAGGAAGATGCCATCCGGCTCGGGTACGGCGAGCAAGGCCACCACCACCGCGGTGTAACCGCTGAGCACGAAGGCCTGGGAACTGGTGTAGCGCAACAACGTCCCCCCTGCGGTGCACAGGGCCAGCCACAAGGCCAGGGTCAGAATGAATGGCAGCGGCGCCTGGGGGAAAATCGCCATGATCAGCACGGCGACCACGGCGCCCAGGGTGGTACCGATGACCTGGCCGAAACTGCGCGCCAGGGTCATGCCGCCCAGGGGTTGGCTGACGATGACCACCGCCATGATCGACCATTTTGGCTGGTCCAGGTCGAACAGGAACGCCAGGTACAGCGTGAGCAGGCCGGCGGCGATGGTTCTCAAGGCGAACAACAACACCCCTGGCCCGGGGTTGAACATTGCCTTGAAATATTGAAGCAGCGGCTGCATGGATGCGCTCGACCAGTCTTGTCCCTGCAAGCGTAGTCACTGGGGGCAGTCTGTCGATGCATTTCATTAGCACGCGTCAGGGTTTGACTCCAGGCCCTGCCTGACCGAAGCTGACGGCTTTGCACAAGCTTGTCAGCAATGGATTCCTGCATGCCCCAGTCTCGCCGCTACCTGATCATCAGCCTCTGCGCGCTGTTCGCCGTTGTGCTGGCCTGGTTCTTCCTGCGCAGCACCACCCCCGACGTCCCGCCTGCGATCAAGCGGGGTTACAGCGAGGCGCTGGAGCAGGCCCGAGCCGGCAAACCCGGCGCTGCGCGGGTGCTCTATCAACAACTGGCGCGCCCCGACATCTCCGATAAACGACGAATCTGGCTGCACGCCGAACTGCCTAACTACCCAAGCTCGGTCGCCCTCAAACTGGCGGATGCCGACTTGCTACACGAATCGGCGAAGGTGCGCGTGGCTGCCATCAAGAGCATCAGCGCCCTGGTGCCCAATGGCCAGCGCAGCCTGTTGATCGGGCCATTGCTCGATGACCGCGAACAGCAGGTGCGTTATGCCGCGGTAAATGCCTTGCTCGGCCTGTCCCCGGATGAGCTTGGCTTGTATTTCGGGCCGCTGGAGCAGGCCATCGATGCCTGGGAGAAGGATCTGCAGGCGCAACCGCCCAGCGCTGACAATTATTACCAGCTGGCTCTGCTGCATCTGCATAACGGTGACCTGAAGGAGGCGCAGCAGGCGCTGGAGAACACCCTGCAACTGGCCCCCACCAATCTGCCGGCGCTGGTGATGCAAATCGACGTACTGGACAGGCAAGGCCAGAGCGACGCCGCCCGGCTGCTGTTGGCCAAGCAGTTGAAAGCCCAGCCGGATTCGGCTTACCTGCAGCATGCCCTCGGAATGTGGTTGCTGCATCACGGGCAGAGTGAATATGCCGTTCTGGGTTTGGCCAAGGCGGTAGAGCTGGAACCGGATAACAAGGACTACCGCTACGACCTGGCTACCACGTTGCACGATGAGCAGGAACTGGAAGCGGCGCAGAAGCAGTTGCAGGAAATAGTCCAGCGCCATCCCGCCGATCGTCGGGCCCGGGTGTTGTTGATCAATTACTGGAAGGAAAGCGGGCAGTTGCAGAATGTGCAGATTCTGCTGGCTCAGCTTGAGCAGATGAACCCGGATGATCCGGCGTTGCAGCAGGGGCTTTGAGGCAAGTCGGGTCCAGTAGAAGCAACGTTAGCTTTGCTCTCACAACCCTGCATACCCAACAACGTGCCAAAGCCCTAAATCCTGAATAACCCACAACTCGTTAAAGCCCAAAATACGCCAAAACCGCAAATAGTGTGGAACCGCCGTGATGGCACAAGGTCAAGTGATCAGGCAGTCCGAGCAGGCATTTCAGGCCTGCGGCCTCGCTTCCCCTAGTCATGAGAGGGCTTTTTTTGTCTACATCTAACGAGTTGTTCAGCGCAAAGGCCGCTACCGGTATCGAAGGTCTGGATGACATCCTGGCCGGTGGCTTGTCCCGCGGACACGTTTTTTTGCTGGAGGGTGAACCCGGTACTGGCAAAACCACCGTTGCTTTGCATTTTTTGATGGCCGGCGCTCGATCCGGCGAGCGCTCGTTGTACATCACACTTTCGGAAACGGAACGAGAGTTGCGTCAGGGCGCGTTGTCCCACGGTTGGGAACTGGACGAAAGCATCCACATCTTCGAGCTGACACCTCCGGAAAGCCTGCTCAACGCCGAACATCAGCAAAGCCTGCTGTATTCCTCCGACCTGGAGCTTGGCGAAGCGACCCGGCAGATTTTTGAAGTGGTCGAGCGCGTCAAGCCGACCCGCGTTGTACTGGACAGCCTCTCCGAGATCCGTCTGCTGGCCCAGAGCTCGCTGCGCTATCGTCGGCAGATCCTCGCCATCAAGCATTACTTCGTGCGCTACGACGCCACCGTAGTGCTGCTGGATGACCTCACTACCGAATCCCTGGACAAGACCGTGCACAGCGTCGCGCACGGGGTCATTCGACTGGAAGAGTTGACACCCAACTACGGCGCCGAACGCCGGCGCATTCGTGTGGTGAAATACCGCGGCCAGAAGTACCGCGGAGGTTTCCACGACTTCACCATCATGGGTGACGGCGTGCATGTATTCCCCCGTCTGGTGGCCGCCGAACACCGCGGCAAGTACATCCGCACCCAAATGACCAGCAGCATCAAAGAGCTTGATGCCCTGCTCGGCGGCGGCATCGAAACCGGCTCCAGCACCCTCATCCTTGGCCCCGCCGGTACGGGCAAATCGCTGATTTCGATGATCTTTGCGGCAGCGGCTGTGCTGCGCGGGGAAAAGGCCGCGCTGTTTATCTTCGACGAAGAACTGGGGCTGCTGTTCGAGCGCATGAATAACATGGGCATTGACCTCAAGGCCCTGCAGGACACCGGCAACCTGATGATCGAGCAAGTCGACGCGGCCGAGCTGTCCCCCGGCGAATTTTCCCACCGGGTGCGCCGTTACGTGGATGAACGCGGAATCAAGACAGTGGTCATCGACAGCATCAACGGCTATCAGGCCGCCATGCCGGAAGAAAATGCCCTGGTCCTGCACATGCACGAGTTGTTGCTGTACCTCAACCGTCGGGGCGCCGCGACGTTCATGACCGTTGCCCAGCACGGCCTGGTAGGCGACATGCAGGCCCCCGTCGATATTACCTACCTGGCTGACACGGTGATCCTGCTGCGCTATTTCGAAGCGTTGGGCAAGGTTCGCCGCGCGATCTCCATCATCAAGAAGCGCACCGGCAGCCACGAATCCACCATCCGTGAATACCGTATCAGCGGCAAGGGCATGACCATCGGCGAGCCGCTCGATGCTTTCCAGGGTGTTCTGCGCGGCGTACCTACCTACATGGGCGCCCGCAAGCCGTTACTCGGGGACGAAGCCCCGTGACGGCTCAGGTAGCAAAGTCCGAGCGCGCGATCATTCTCGCGCCATTGGGACGTGACAGCCAGATCGCCCTGATGATGCTCAACGAAGCCGGATTTACCGGGATCATCACCCGCGACCTGACGTCCCTGTGCAGTGAGCTTGTTCTGGGTGCCGGGCTGTTGCTAATTTCTTCTGAGGCCTTGTTGGGCGGCGATCTCGAACCCCTGGTGGGCCTGATCGATCAACAGCCGGCATGGTCGGATCTGCCCATCGTATTGATGACGTATCATGGTGGCCCTGAGCAAAACCCCGCTTCGCGTTTCAGCCCGCAACTGGGCAACGTGACCTTCCTTGAGCGTCCTTTTCATCCGGTGACCTTGATCAGCCTGGTCACCACCGCCTTGCGCGGGCGCCGACGACAGTACGAAGCCAGGGACCGGCTGATCGACCTGAGTCAGAGCGAGCTACGCCTGCAGAATACCCTCGAAACCCTGGAACAACAGGTCGAGGAACGCACCGCGCAGTTGCGCCATAACGAAGAAGTCCTGCGCCAGTCGCAAAAAATGGAAGCCGTGGGACAGCTCACGGGTGGCATTGCTCACGACTTCAACAACATGTTGACCGGGATCATTGGCAGCCTGGAGCTGTTAAGACGGCGTCTGGCCCGTGGTCGCACGGACGACCTGGACGGCTTGATCGACCTGGGTGTGACCTCGGCCAATCGCGCCGCCGGCCTGACCCACCGGCTGCTGGCGTTTTCACGCCGCCAGTCGCTGGATTCCAAACCGGTGGAGATGAACGCCCTGGTGGTCTCCATGGGCGAGCTGTTGCAGCGCAGCATTGACGAAAGCATTCAGCTGGACATGCAGCTGGATCAGCAACTGTGGGTGGCCGAGGCCGATCCCAATCAGCTGGAAAGCGCCCTGCTCAACCTCGTCATCAATGCCCGGGACGCCATGCCCAACGGCGGCAAGCTGGTGGTCAAGACTCGCAACGAACACCTGGATGCGACCTTTACCGACGCCCATGCCAATCTGGCGCCGGGCGACTACGTGATGCTCAGCGTCACGGACAACGGCTGCGGCATGCCACAAAGCACCATCAGCCGGGCCTTTGACCCCTTCTTCACCACCAAGCCCATCGGCCAGGGCACGGGACTGGGCCTGTCGATGATCTATGGTTTCAGCAAGCAGTCTCGGGGTCATGTGGCCATTAGCAGCGAAGTGGGTGCGGGCACTACCGTGAGCCTGTACCTGCCGCGTTTTGGCGGTGATGTGCCACAGTATTTGCCGGTGGATGCACCTCATGCGCCCTACGCGCGAAACGGCGAGACAGTGTTGATCGTTGAAGATGATCCGGCCGTGCGAGTGCTCGTCAGCACGGTCCTGAGCGATCTTGGCTACGCCTATGTGGAAGCCGGCGACGCAGACAGCGCAGTACCGATTCTCGACTCGACGCAACGCATCGACCTGATGATCAGTGACGTCGGGCTGCCTGGCATGAACGGGCGGCAGCTGGCGGAGATCGGGCGGCAGTTCCGGCCGGATCTCAAGGTGTTGTTCATTACCGGTTACGCAGAACACGCGGCGGTGCGTGGTGGGTTTCTTGACCCTGGGATGCAGATGATCACCAAGCCCTTCACCTTCGACCTGTTGACGGCGAAGGTGCGGGAGATGATCCATATTTGAGCCTGCAGGCTTTTTTGACCGGTTTTGGCTTGGCTTGACCCGCTTTGACCGGGTTTGGCCGGTTTGTGACCGGTAGGAGCTGCCGAAGGCTGCGATCTTTTGATTTTGATTTCGGGATCGAGGGATCGCGCTGGATTATTTCAGATCAAAAGATCGCAGCCTCGTTTCACTCGACAGCTCCTACGCTGCTCCTACGCAGCTCCTGCGGGGTGTCTTCGCAGCTTCTACGACAGCATGTCCCGCATCAATTCCTGCAACACATCCAGATCGAATGGTTTGCCCAGAATGGGTGCCTTGCGGGTAATCGGGCTGTCGGTCTCGCGGATTTCCTGCGGGTAGCCGCTGATGAAGATCACCTTCAGTTCCGGTCGCAATTTTACTGCGGGCTCGGCAATCTGCACGCCGGAAATGCCACCGGGCAGGCGGAAGTCAGTGATCATCATGTCCAGGTGAGGTTTGCTCGCGAGGATAGCGAAGGCCTCCTCGCCGTTCTCAGCCTGCAGCACGCGGTAGCCCTCGCCCGATAAATAAGCGGACAACACCATCAATATCGAGGGGTCATCCTCGACGACAAGTACTACATCTTGCGCATCTTCACTCATGGGAAGCCTTTGTTCGGTCAATAGCTGCTGATACGACCGTGGGGTCGACCAGAGGTTGCGTTTATCTGGCTGATTTCCTACAGCGGCAGACAAACGCGAAACAGGGCGCCTTCGCCAATCCGGCTTTCGACCGTAATGGTACCGCCGTGGGCCGTCACAATCTGTTCTGAAATAAACAGGCCCAGGCCCAGGCCGGCGACGGCATGCTTGGCCGTGACGCGCTCGAATTGCTGGAAGATCCGCTTCTGGTTTTCTTCACCGATGCCGATCCCTTGATCCTGCACTTCTACCCGCGCCTGACCGTTCTCACTGTACAC
Organism: Pseudomonas sp. 65/3-MNA-CIBAN-0223; assembly: GCF_040310425.1. Classification (NCBI taxonomy): domain Bacteria; kingdom Pseudomonadati; phylum Pseudomonadota; class Gammaproteobacteria; order Pseudomonadales; family Pseudomonadaceae; genus Pseudomonas; species Pseudomonas sp. 65/3-MNA-CIBAN-0223. Next base: position 42,078 of record NZ_JBEOPV010000018.1, on the reverse strand, counting down.
CTTCACGGCGATCGGGCTTTTGGCGCCGTACCGTAAAGCGTTGGTCAACAAGTTTGAGATCACTTGTTCGATACGAAATTCATCCCAATTGCCCTCTATCGGTTCATCGGCATCCAGGGAAACCGACGACTCGGCCGCGTCGATTTGCGGGGCGAAGTTTTGCAGCAACCCGCGCACCAGCGCCGACAGATCGAAGCGGCTTGGGCGGATCGACAGTTTCCCGGTACGAATCCGCGAAACATCCAGCATGTCTTCGATCAGGCGGATCAGACTCTTGATCTGCCGTTCGTCGCGATCGACCATGGCGTGCATCTTGTCCAGGGTGAAAGCGGCCGCGTTTTCCCGTGCCAGGTGCATCTTGCGCAGCTGGGTTTCCAGGATCAAGCCATTGAGCGGCGTGCGCACTTCGTGGGCGACGATCGACATGAAGTCATCGCGCATGCGCACCGCCTGCTCCAGTTCCAGCTGGGTACTTTGTAATTGCTGCAGCAGCGCTTCCTGCTCGCGACGGCTTTGCTCAAGCGCCTCGACCTGCTGCTTCATCGCCTTGCTCTGGCGATACAGGTCGACGAACACATTGACCTTGCTCTTGACCGCATGGATATCCAGCGGTTTGTGCAGGAAGTCCACCGCCCCGCTTTCGTAGCCCTTGAACGCGTAATTGAGCTCGCGACCGGCGGCGCTGACGAACACGATCGGAATGTTCCGGGTCTTTTCCGTGCCGCGCATCAACTCGGCCAGTTCAAAGCCGTTCATGCCGGGCATCTGCACGTCGAGAATGGCCATGGCGAACTCGTGCTGCAGCAGCAGGGACAGGGCTTCGTCGGCGGACAAGGCCTTGTAGACCATGCGGTCTTCACGCTTGATCAGCGCTTCGAGCGCCAGCAGGTTCTCCGGCAGATCGTCGACGATCAGCAGTTTGGCTTGAATATTACTTAGCATGCGATTCGTTCCAGCTCGACAAGCAGACGGCCGATGCCGTGAATGGGAAGAATGTGATCCGGCTGGTGGGTGGCCAATGCCGCCAACGGCATGGTGGACACCTGCGCCTCTTGTGGATCCTGGACGATGGTCAGGCCGCCCCGGTCCTTGACCTGTGCCAGGCCGCTGGCACCGTCCCGGTTGGCGCCGGTCAACAGCACTGCAGCGAGGTTGACGCCATAGGCATCGGCCGCCGATTCGAACAGGTAATCGATGGCCGGGCGCGAGTGGTGCACGCGATCTTCCAGGCTCAGGGAGAAGGTCCGGTCCTGTTCCACCGAGAGGTGATAACCGGGCGCCGCAAAATACAGCGTGCCCGGCACTACCGGCGTCTTGTCACTTGCTTCCAGCACCGGCATCGAGACCCGGCGGGCGAACACTTCGGCCAGATGACTGCGGCGCGCATCCGGCAGGTGCAACACGACGATGATCGGCAGCATGAAGCCTGCGCGCAGCGGGCTGAGAATGTTCAGCAAGGCTTCGACCCCGCCTGCCGAGGCACCGATCACGATGGCTTCAATCGAAGAATGGCTCATGATTTGCGGTAGATCCGTTCTTGTTTGACCAAGGGTTCGAACTGCTTGCCGAAGGCTGAAAACTCCGGTGTCTCCTTGCTGCCCAGCACCAGGAAGCCGCGGTGGCACAGGGACTCGTGAAACAAGCCGAAAGCCCTATCCTGTAGTTTTTTATTGAAATAAATCAACACGTTACGGCATGAAATTAATTGAGTTTCTGAGAACACACTGTCAGTGGCCAAGCTGTGATCGGCAAAGGTCACGTTCTCGCACAGCGACTTGTCGAAAATCGCGTAGCCATAGGCGGCCGTGTAGTACTCGGAGAACGCACGCTGGCCACCGGCTTTCTGGTAGTTAGCCGTGTAGGCCCGCACGTTTTCCATGGAAAAGATGCCTTGCTTGGCTTTATCCAGAGAGCGCGGGTTGATGTCGGTGGCGTAGATGATGGTGCGGTCGAGCAAGCCTTCTTCGCGCAGCAGGATCGCCATGGAATAGACTTCTTCCCCCGTGCTGCAGCCGGCGATCCAGATCTTGATCGAGGGGTAGGTCTTGAGCAACGGCACCACTTCCTGGCGAATGGCCAGGAAGTGCGAGGGGTCGCGAAACATCTCGCTGACCGGGATGGTCAGCAGCTGCAGCAATTGCATGAACGCCGTCGGGTCGTGCAGGACCTTCTCCTGCAGCGCCGAAATGGTCGCACATTCGAACTGCCCCAACGCGTGCTGCACCCGGCGCTTGATCGAAGCGCCGGAGTAGTCGCGAAAGTCATAGCTGTACTTGAGGTAAATGGCCTCGATCAGCAGCCGCAATTCGATTTCGGTATTGGCTGGCACTAAATGCGTTCCATCTTAGGTAACCACACTCGAATCAACGAGAACAGGCGATCCAGGTCAATGGGCTTGGCCAGGTAATCATTGGAGCCGGCCTGCAGGCAGCGTTCCTGATCATCCTTCATGGCCTTGGCCGTCACCGCAATGATCGGCAGCTTGCGCCAGCGCGGGTCCTTGCGAATCTCGATGGTGGCTTCAAAGCCGTCCATCTCCGGCATCATTACGTCCATCAACACCAGATCGATGTCCTCGACTTCATTCAACTTTTCAATCGCTTCACGGCCGTTACGGCCAATGACCACGACTGCGCCTTTTTGCTCGAGCGCGCTGGTGAGGGCGAAGATATTGCGTACGTCGTCGTCCACCAACAGCACTTTGCGACCCTCGAAGACCTTGTCGCGGCTGCGGGCGGTCTTGAGCATCTTCTGCCGTTCATGGGACAGCTGCGATTCGACTTTGTGCAAAAAGAGTGTCACCTCGTCCAGCAAACGCTCCGGTGAGCGCGCGCCCTTGATGATGATCGAGCGCGAGTACTTGCGCAGCTCTGCTTCTTCATCCCGGGTAAGGTTGCGGCCGGTGTAGACGATCACAGGCGGGAAGGAGCAGATGTCCTCGGTGGACATGCGCTTGAGCAGTTCATTGCCCAGCATGTCCGGCAATTTCAGGTCGATGATCATGCAGTCGTAGATGGTGGTGCGCAGCAGCTGCAGCGCTTCCTGGGCATAGCCAACCGCGGTGATCTCGATGTCTTCGTCGCCGATCAGGCGGGCAATGCTGTCGCGCTGCAGGTCGTCATCTTCCACCAGCAGAACGCGCTTGACCTTCTGGGTCAGCTTGGCTTCCAGGCGGGCGAAAACATCCTTGAGCTCTTCACGGGTGGTCGGTTTGACGGCGTAGCCGATGGCGCCCATGTGCATGGCAGCTTCCACTCGATCCTCTACCGAAATCACGTGCACCGGGATATGCCGCGTGTCTGCGTGCTCCTTGAGGCGCTGCAGCACGGTCAGGCCGGAATGGTCTGGCAGGCGCATGTCCAGCAGGATCGCGTCCGGGATGTACTCCCTGGCCAGGTTGTAACCTTCGTCGGCGCCATGGGCAACCAGGCACTGATAGCCCAGCTCATGCGCCAGGTCGTAAAGAATGTGAGCGAAATTCGGCTCGTCCTCCACCACCAGGATGCAACGCGTGGCAAACGGCGCCTTGCTGCGGTCATCGTTGAAGCTTGGGATGTCGATCGGGGCAATCAACGGTGCCAGCGCAGGCGGCGCGGCGACTTTGTGCGAGACCGCCACGGGCGCCGGAGCTACCGGCGAGACAGGGCTTTCACCTGGCTCGACATATTGTTGCGGCAGCAACAGGGTGAACACGCTGCCCTGCCCCGGTTCACTGGTGACGCTGATGGAACCGCCGAGCAATGCGGCCAGATCCCGGGAAATCGACAGCCCCAGGCCGGTGCCGCCGTAGCGCCGGTTGGTGGTGCCGTCGGCCTGGCGGAAGGCTTCGAAGATGCTTTCCTGCTGATCGGCGGCAATGCCAATCCCGGAATCGCGCACGACGAATGCAATGCCATCATCCGGCATGCCGGTAACAGTAAGGCTGACCGTGCCGCTCTCGGTGAACTTCACGGCGTTGGACAGCAGGTTCTTGATCACCTGCTCCAGGCGCTGGCGGTCGGTGTAGATCATCAGCGGCGAACCGTCTTGCAGCTCGATCTGGAAATCCAGCTTCTTTTGCGTCGCCAGCGGCTGGAACATCCCGCGCAAGCCGTCCACCAGGCGTGCGACGCTGGTGTTCTCGGGCAGCATTTCCAGCTTGCCGGCCTCGACCTTGGAAATGTCGAGGATGTCGTTGATCAGGTGCAGCAGATCGTTGCCTGCCGAATAGATCGACTCGGCAAACTTGACCTGCTCGGCGCTGAGGTTGTCCTGGGGATTTTCCGCCAGCAGTTTGGCCAGGATCAGCGAGCTGTTCAGCGGCGTGCGCAGCTCATGGGACATGTTGGCGAGGAACTCGGACTTGTACTTGCTCGAACGCTGCAATTCCTCGGCACGCTCTTCCAGCTGCGTTTGAGCCAGATTGAGCTCGGTGTTCTTCTGGTCCATGGCGTCGCGCTGATCGGCGAGGATCTGCGCCTGCTCGGCCAGCTGTTCATTGGTCTGCTCCAGCTCCACCTGCTGGGTTTCCAGGTGTGCCTGGGACTCCTTGAGGATGCGCGACTGCTCTTCGAGCTCTTCGTTGGCGGTCTTGAGTTCTTCCTGCTGAACCTGCAGCTCTTCATTGAGTTGCTGGGTTTCGGCCAGCACCTCTTGCAGGCGCTGGCGATAGCGCGCGGCCTCGATCGAGGTGCCAATGTTGCCGGCAATCAGCTCCAGCAACTCGACGTCACGGTCACTGAGCGGGCGCAGAAAGCCCAGCTCGATCACGCCATTGACCCGCTCATCGTCGCTGGTAGGCACCACCAACACACTGTGCGGCAGCCCTTCGCCCAGGGCGGAGCTGACCTTGAAGTAGTCACCGGGCACCTGGTCCAGGCGAATCACCTCGGCCCGTTGCGCCACCTGCCCGACAATCCCTTCATCGCTATAAATGTAGTGCTCACGCTCTTCCTGTTCCCGGGAAAACCCGTAGGACGCAATACGCTTGAGGCCACCGTGCTCTTCGCGTACATAGATAGCCGCCACCGCCGAACCGAGGTACTGCGCGCAGAACTGCAGGATATTGCGCCCCAGCACGTTTAGCGACAGCTGCCCCAGTACCTGTTCGGCGAGTTCAGTCTGGCCATTGCGCAGCCAGGCCTGCTGCTCCAAACGATTGGCGCTGGACTGCTGCGCGGCCAGGTTGGCGGCGTAGTTTTGCGACAGGTTGAGCAGATCGCGGCGGCCTATATAGGCCAGCAGCGCACTGATCCCGGCGACGAACAGCAAGTACAGGGCAATGCTCCAGATGGTGGTGCGACGCACCTCTTCATTGCGCGAGGCGCGCAACTGCTGTTCCATCTCGATCACGTCTTCGAACTGCTTGCGTATTTCATCGGTCAGGCGTTTGCCGCGCCCGGCCTTGACCGCAGCACGGTAGTCACCACTGGAACGTTGCAAATCGATCATCGATTGCGCGTAGCCGGCCCATTCAGCCTGCAGCGCCTCGAGGCGACGCAGGCGATCGGTTTGTACCGGGTTGTCACTGGTCAGTTCCAGCAAGGTGTCGAGAGCCACCTTGATTCGCGGGCGTGCGGTTTCATAGGGTTCGAGAAACTTCTCGTCACCGCTGAGCAGATAGCCGCGCATCCCGGTTTCCAGATCGACGGTCAGCTTCACCGCTTCATTGGCGTTATTGATCACCCGATCGGTATGTTCCACCCACTGGATGGTTGACAACAGATAGAGGATCAGGGACACGAAGAACACCGCACTGAGAACGCCCACACCCAATGGCAGGCTGACGTTGCGACTCAGGAGTTTACGGAATCGTTGCTCATCTACCGAAGACGCAGAGGTCATGTGGGAGCCTTGTCGAACTGTTAAAAAACAGGGAGTTTGCCCCATAACGGGCATATTGATCCAATTTTCTGACGGGTATTTCAGCAATATCCTACATTCAGCTGTTCCAGAACCAAGGAGCGGTTATCCTTCCCGCGCTTGAGCAGCTATTCTTTTTTCAGCACGAAGGGAACTTGTCGGGTCCCGCCGTTTACTCAAGCAAGACTCCGGCGAATCTGATCGACCGGCCAACGCCATTTCAATCTTTGGGAACCCTATTATGTCTTCCGCCGCGTCCATCATCCTGGTAGTCGAAGACGACGACATCGTGCGCATGTTGATCGTCGATGTGCTGGAGGAACTGGAATTCGAGGTGCTGGAGGCTGATGGCGGCGAGCAGGCGCTGGCGTTCCTGGCCAACGCCGGGCAAACCATCGATCTGATGATGACTGATGTCGGCCTGCCGGGCATGGACGGGCGTGAGCTGGCCGACAAGGCGCGTCAGCTGCGTGCCCGCTTGCCGATCCTGTTTGCCAGCGGTTACGCCGAAAACATTGATGTGCCTGAGGGCATGCACCTGATTGGCAAGCCGTTCTCGATCGATGCGCTGCGGGACAAGGTCAAGGGCATCCTGCAGGCCGCCAGCTAAACCCTCATAGCGCCAGGATCGCTGCGGACTGTGCTTTAATTGCGCGCTTTTTTCCGCATGCCCCCCTGCCCGCTTCAAGGAACCACCCTCAATGAGTCAGCACCGCGCAGCCAAAGTCCTGGTGATTGGTTACGTTTGGCCCGAGCCCCGCTCCTCGGCGGCCAGCGGCCATGTGATGCAAATCCTCGAAACCTTCCTGCAACAGGGCTGGGACATTACGTTCAGCAGCCCGGCAGGTGCTGGCGAGCACCCGGCTGACCTCACCGCCCTGGGCATTCGCCAGGTGCCGATCGAACTCAACAACAGCAGTTTCGACGCGTTTGTCAGTGAGCTGGCCCCGGATGTCGTGCTGTTCGACCAGTTTATGATGGAAGAACAATTCGGCTGGCGGGTAGAAAAGCACTGCCCCAATGCACTGCGAGTGCTGGAAACTTCAGACCTGCAGAGCCTGCGTCACGCCAGGCACCAACGCCTCAAGGAGCGCTTGAAGGCCAGCGCTGACCTCGAAGACTTCAACGAATTGTTTGCCCCCGCGTTACGGCAGGAATTCGAACTCATGGCCGATGCCGACCTGGCCAAGCGTGAGCTTGCCGCCATTTATCGTTGCGACCTGACGCTGATGATCTCCGAGGTGGAGATCGAGTTACTGGTGCAGCAGTTCAAGGTGCCCCGTGAATTGTTGCACTGGTGTCCGCTGATGATCGATGTGCCCACCCGGCCATCGACTCGCTTCGAAGACCGCGCGCATTTTCTCAGCATCGGCAACTTCCGGCATGCGCCGAACTGGGATGCAGTGCTGTGGCTCAAGACTACGATCTGGCCGTTGATTCGCCAGCAATTGCCCGCTGCCCAGCTGCACATCTATGGGGCTTACACACCGCCCAAGGCAACCGCACTGCACAACGCCGCCCAGGGTTTTCATGTGATGAACTGGGCCGAGGATGCCTTGCAAGTCATGTCCGCGGCCAGGGTGTGCCTGGCTCCCTTGCGCTTTGGCGCAGGTATCAAGGGCAAGCTGGTGGATGCGATGCTGTGCGGCACGCCGAATGTCACAACGCCAGTGGGGGCAGAAGGCATGCACGGCCTGGAACCCTGGCCAGGTGCAATTACCCGCACGGCCCAGGCGTTTGCCGACAGCGCGGTACAACTGCACAACGACCGCACCTGCTGGCTGGACGCACAGGCCAAAGGCCTCCACCTGCTCGGGCAGCGTTATCGCCAGGCGCAACATGGCCCGGCGCTGATCAGCCGAATTGAAGAATGCCGTCGAAACCTGGGTTCAATCCGGCGCGACAATTTTACCGGCAGCATGCTGCGCCATCACCAGCACAAGAGCACTCAGTACATGTCGCAGTGGATCGAAGCGAAAAACCGTCAGCCTCAGTAACCCGAGTGAGACTTCGGGTGGTCGAGGGCACGACGTACAAACGTTACCGACAGCATGTCGCAACCCTTTGAAGAGTGAATAATCATGTATCTGGTGTGTGGCGAAGCGCTGTTCGATTTCTTCAGTGAAGAAGACGTCAGTGGCCTGGCGTCCAAAGTGAATTTCAAGGCCATTGCTGGTGGTTCGCCGTTCAATGTGGCCGTGGGTTTGCGCCGGCTGGGCGTAGAGGCCGCGCTGTTTGCCGGGCTGTCGAGCGATTACCTGGGCAAGCGTTTGCAGCAGGTGTTGCAGGACGAGGGTGTGGCTACGGACTTCGTGGTGGAATTCGCGGCGCCCACAACCCTGGCGATGGTCGCCGTGGGCGCCAATGGCTCGCCGCATTACAGCTTCCGGGGCGAAGGTTGTGCTGACCGGCAGCTGCGCCTCGACCATCTTCCGCTGCTGCCGGCCTACATAAGCGGCCTGCATGTTGGCTCCTACTCGCTGGTGGTACAGCCGGTTGCCGATACCCTGCTGGCATTGGTGCGCAGGGAAAGCGGTAAGCGCTTGATCAGCCTCGATCCGAATGTGCGGCTCAATCCAGAGCCGAACATCGAACTGTGGCGCTCGCGAGTGGCGATGCTGGTGGAACATGCTGATCTTATCAAGGTCAGCGACGAGGACCTGAGCCTGTTATATCCTGAACAGGACCCGCAGCGGGTGATCGAGGGGTGGCTGGAGCATCGCTGTCAGCTGGTGTTCCTGACTCGCGGGGGCGAAGGTGCGACGGTGTTCAGTCGTCGACACGGCGCCTGGTCGGTACCGGCCTGCGCCGTGGAGATTGCCGACACCGTCGGTGCGGGCGACACCTTCCAGGCGGCGTTGATCGCCTGGCTGACGGAGCAGCAACTGGATTCTGTGCAGGGATTGCAGCAATTAGGACGCGAGCAGACTGATGCAATGCTCAGGTTTGCGGTGCGCGCAGCGGCGCTGACGTGCACCAGGACCGGGCCGGACTTGCCGTATCGGCATCAGCTGCAATAAACCTGAAATAGCAGCCTCCAGCCGACAGGTGGCATACGGCGAGGTTAACCATCGCTTAACTGTGCGGTCCAATAATTGACTGGACCGCACGCCTGCAGCTTGCCTGACAGCCCAGTGCGGACCGCTCGATCCTGATGGTCGAGCTGACCTTTGTCTGCGCTGGAGTATGCTCATGAGAATTCAAACGATATTGCTCGCCACCACCCTTGCCAGCATTTCCTGGGCCGGCATCGCCCATGCCAATGACGCAGTTACCAGCCAAGCGGTGCCCTACCATTACGGGATGCCCCTGCACGTCGCCAAGGTGATCGCCCTGACCGAACCTTCGACCCTGGACTGCAAAGTGGTGACGGCTGAAATGAAATACATCGACAACGCCGGGCAACCTGCGCAAATCAGCTATCGCAAATTGTCGGATGCTTGCAGCTTGCAGAACTGACGAGAAAGAGTCTGGCCTGTTGTCAGGCCAGACCCTTTAATAATAGTCAGATCGCCGGCGATTATCGTCAGAGATTAAAGCGCCTTGCGGTCCGGGTGCAGCGTTTGCTTGTGTGCATGGAGATCGATATCGGAGCGCAGCCCCGCAATCAGCTCGTTGATCTCTCGCCTGCCGTTAAGATGGCTGGCGTCTATACCGGATTTAACCAGGTCGACCTGATCCGTCACGCCGTCGGAAAACACTTTGATGGTCATGGAAAGGTCAGGCGATAACGTACATAAACAGCGTTTAGGCAGGAAACTGCTTTCAATGATATTGCGAAGTTCCAAGGCAGAAAGAAACATGGCGACCCTCTCCTTATTGTCAGATTGCCAGCGATAAACAGGCGCTGACTCAATGAAAGGCGCGGTCAGCTTAAGGACATCTACAGCATAATTCATGCCTCTGATTTCGCCGTGCAGCTCATCGGCAAATCAAAGGGTTAGGGAAGTTGAGCGCGCAAGCGATCATGCAAACTGCAAGAAGCAGCGTCTGGGCCACTGCAAAATGCAATCCTGCCCCGGCCGGTTGCACGAACCGGACACGGCGGCAAGAATGCGGCAATGTGTCCAGTCTCAGGCCGGCGCGCCGCATGAAGCGGCACGTTCAGCCACGTGGCGCAGGCTGTCGAAGTTGATGTTGGCGCCCGAGTCGATGGCCACCAGGGTCTGGCCACGGGCTCGGGTGCGGGCGACATACTTTTTGATACCGGCCACGGCCAGTGCACCGGAAGGTTCGGTGATCGACCGGGTATCGTCGTAGATATTCTTGATCGCAGCGCACAACTCGTCATTGGTCACGGTCAGCATTTCGTCTACGCAAAATCGACATACCTCAAACCCATAGACGCCTATTTGCGCCACGGCAACGCCGTCGGCAAAGGTGCCGACGTTCGGCAGCACCACGCGCTCATCGGCTTGCAGCGCTGCGCCCAGGCAAGCGGAGTGTTCGGACTCCACACCGATGATGCGCACTTGCGGACGCAGGTATTTGACGTATGCGGCAATGCCTGCGATCAGTCCACCACCCCCCACCGGCACAAAGATCGCGTCGAGGTCTGCGGGGTGCTGACGCAGGATCTCCATGGCGACAGTGCCCTGCCCTGCGATCACCTCCGGGTCGTCGAATGGCGAAACAAAGGTCCGGCCTGTGCGCGCGGCCAGGTCCAGGGCGTATGCCAGGGCAAACGGAAAGCTTTCTCCGTGAAGCACGGCCTCGGCGCCGCGGCTACGCACCCCCAGCACCTTCAGTTCCGGCGTCGTGGCGGGCATGACGATGGTCGCAGCGATTCCCAGTTCTCGCGCTGCCAATGCAACACCTTGTGCGTGGTTGCCGGCCGACGCGGTGATCACACCGCGTGCTTTTTGCTCATCGCTCAGTTGCACCAGCTTGTTATAGGCACCGCGGATCTTGAAGGAGAACGTCGGCTGCAGGTCCTCGCGTTTCAGCAGGATCTGGTTACCCAGGGCTTCCGACAACGCGGGTGCGGGTTGCAATGGCGTACGTACGGCCAGTTCGTAAACCGGCGCCGCGAGGATCTTCTTGACGTAATGGGCAAGCAGGGCTTGCTGGTTGGCGGTGTAGGTCATCTCGGTCTCCTTTATTACCCACGTAGGAGCTGCCGAAGGCTGCGATCTTTTGCTCTTCAAAAACGAAAAGATCGCGACCTTCAAACAGCTTCCACGCCGGTAGCGGCTTTAACCCAGGAGACAGAAAGTAAAAACCCGCCTCGAGGGCGGGTTGGGTGCTGCAGTCGTGAGCTAACCCGCCAAATAAGGAATGGCGGTAATAATGCTTGGCTGGCAGCGCGATACGGTGAAAGTCATGGGTCGAAATTAGCCGGCGGCTGATGGCAAGTCAATGGCCAATTACAATCGACCCCTGCAGACTCGCCGCTCAACCCAGGGAAGGTGGGTGCATTTACTTCAACCCAACCTTGTACAACACCCCATCGCTCTCATCCGTCAGCACGTACAAATAACCGTCGGGCCCCTGCCGCACATCGCGAATGCGCTTGTTGAGCTCGCCCATCAAGCGCTCCTCGTGGACCACTTTGTCCCCGTTGAACTTCAGGCGGATCAATTCCTGGCTGACCAGTGCCCCCATGAACACGTTGTGCTGCCACACCTTGAACCGGTCGGCATCGTAGAACGCCATACCGCTCAGCCCCGGGGATTTCTCCCAGACATGGTGCGGCCCTACCGTGCCCTCGGCGGTCTTGCCGGTGGCTTCGGGAATGGGCTGGCCTGAATAATTGATGCCATGGGTAGCCAGCGGCCAACCGTAGTTCTTGCCGCGCTCGATCACATTCAGTTCATCGCCACCGCGGGGGCCATGCTCGGTTTCCCAGAGGACGCCCGTCCATGGGTTGAGCGCCGCGCCTTGGGGGTTACGCTGACCGTAAGACCAGATTTCCGGGCGCACACCGTTCTGCCCGACAAAGGGGTTGTCATCCGGTACCCGGCCATCGGGATAGATCCTGACCACCTTGCCCTGCAACTTGTCGAGGTCCTGGGCCGTTGGCCGGTCGTTGTTTTCACCCAGGGTGATGAACAGATAGCCGTCGCGGTCGAATACCAGCCGCGAGCCGAAGTGATTGCCGACCGAGAGCTTGGGCTCCTGGCGGAAGATCACCTTGAAGTTCTCCAGAGTCTTCAAATCTGCCGACAGTTGCCCGCGACCTACTGCGGTTCCGGCCTTGTCCCCCTTGCCGCCACCCTCGGCGTACGACAGGTACACCGTGCGGTCCTGCTTGAAGTCCGGGGACAGCACAACATCCAGCAAACCACCCTGGCCTTTGGCCCACACGTCTGGCACGCCGCTGATAGGTTCCGACAGCTTGCCATCGACGGTGACCAACCGCAGGTTGCCCGGGCGCTCGGTTACCAGCATGCCCTGGCGGTCGGGCAGAAATGCCAGGGCCCAGGGATGCTCCAGACCTTGAGTGAGGGTGGTGACTTCAAGCGTGCCCAGCTCGCTCTTCAATTCCTGGACTGATGCCGCAATGGCGGCGGGTGCAGTGGTGAACATGACGCTGGCGCAGAAGGTGGCCAGGAGGGATTTTCTCAACATGCACAGTTCCTTATGTCGTCAAAATAGTCAGCCAGGCTCAGCGATTGTTGGTATCGCCGTCTCTAGGGGGTGGGTTGGGGATGAACCTGGGTGGGCTGTCGGGCACAGGGCGAGTCTGCGGTGCACGATTGCCAATGCCGCCGTTGTCCAGGGTGGGTGGCCGGGGCACTGGTACGGTATTGGGCCCGCGTATGGCCGGCGCACTGGGTTGTGTGCCTTGCATGCTATTGGGGTTGGCCCGACGGATGGGGCTGTTGTAGGGATTGCTGGTACTACCCGTAGGGCTTTGCGCCAACAGCATCGACTCAGGGACCGCTGCCGCGTGGGCCTGATGGCTCAGTACGGCACTCCATGCCAGTGCGGTGCAGACCAGCACGAACCTGTTCATCGGTGAACCTCTCGACGTGGGCGTGGATAGGGTCTTCGATACCACGCTACGCCGGGGGTTCTGTTTTGTTAATCAAAACCTCGCGTCGAAGATGTAACACCAGTTGACCAGGGATGCCCCGCACCCCGGAGGGCCGGGGCATCATCGGCTGAAACTTTTGCCGAGGGATGCGGGTCACCTGATCATCACTCGCGAGTAGACGACCATGGCACGGGCAATCTGGAAAGGCGCAATCAGTTTCGGGCTGGTGCATATCCCTGTAGCGCTGGTTTCGGCGACGTCTTCCCAAGGCGTGGACTTTGACTGGCTGGACAGTCGCAGTATGGATCCGGTCGGGTATAAACGGGTGAACAAGGTCACCGGCAAGGAGGTGACCAAGGAACACATCGTCAAGGGTGTGCAGTACGAAAAGGGTCGCTACGTGGTGCTCAGTGAAGAGGAAATCAAATCAGCCCACCCGCTCTCCACCCAGACAATCGACATCTTTTCCTTTGTGGACAGCGAGCAGATCCCGCTGCAGAACATCGATAGGCCGTACTACCTGGCCCCGGACAAACGCGGCGGCAAGGTCTATGCGCTGCTGCGTGAAACCCTGAGCAAAACCAACAAAGTCGCCCTGTGCCACGTGGTGCTGCATACCCGCCAGCACCTGGCAGCGCTGATGCCGTTGGAGTCGGCGATGGTCCTGGTGATGCTGCGCTGGCCGGAAGAGGTTCGCAGTCTCGATACCCTGGAACTGGGCAGCGAAGTGACCGAGCCCAAACTGGCCAAGGGCGAGCTCGACATGGCCAAGCGCCTGGTGCAGGACATGAGCGGTGACTGGTCGCCCGAGGACTATCGCGACAGTTTCGAGGACAAGATCATGGCGCTGGTCGAGAAGAAAGCCCATGAAGGCAAGATCGAAGATGTGGAAACGGCGACCGGCGAGGAAGAACGCAAGACGGCGGATGTCATCGACTTGACCGAGTTGCTCAAGCGCAGCCTGGGAGGGAAAGCTGCTGCCAGGCCGGCGGCGAAAACCAAGTCGACGGCGAAGACGGCACCGGCGAAAAAGGCGACCAAGCGATCGGCTGGATGATTGATTGTGAAGGTGCAGTCCTGCTCGCGATGGCATTGATCAGATCAGCACGAAAACCGCGATCAAACTGCCAAATATTGCCCACTTTTCCAGATAATAGAGCTTGCGATTGCGCTTCTTTAGCGCCTTGCCGCGCAAGCGGATCTTGTAGATCTTGCCAAACAGCCGGTTGATCCCGCCCGTCTTGTCGCCCGCATCGTTCGGTGCGCCGGCTGCGGACATCACACGGCGGCTGAACCAGCCATTGAATGCTGCCGCCCAGCGATACTTCATGGGCCGCTCGATATCGCAAAACAGAATGATGCGATTGTGACTCGTGGTGTTTTCCGCGTAATGGATGAAGGTCTCATCGAACATTACGGCTTCACCGTCGCGCCAGTGGTAATTCTCGCCGTCGACATTGATATAGCAGCCCGCATCATTCGGCGTTTCCAGGCCCAGGTGGTAACGGTAGGACCCGGCATAGGGATCACGATGGCGCACCAGTCTGGACCCGGGCGGCAGCTCGGCGAACATCGCGGCTTTGATCGAGCCAATGCCCTGCACCAGTTCGGTGGTGCGCGGGCACAACTTCTTTGCCGAAGGATGGCTGTCGCCGTACCACTTGAGGTAGAAACGTTTCCAGCCAGTCTTGAAGAAGGAGTTGAAGCCGACATCGTCATAGTGGCTGGAACGCTTGATTTCACCGGCGTGAATCAGGTTCTGTGCTTCCGCGCGAATCTCCTGCCAGTGCTCCTGCAGCGGCCGCAGGTCCGGAAAGTCTGCCGGATCGAGGTAAGGTTTGTTGGGCAGTTTCGAGAACAGGTACAGCACACAGTTGAGCGGCGCGAGGAACGTCGAGTGGTCGCTCAGTTGCCGGCCTGGCTTGTGGCGCACGCGACCGCGCAGATGGACGTAAGTGATCGAGACTATATAGATGGCGGCAATGATGAGCTTCACGGAAATCGTCACAAGTCAGGAGTGAACAAACTGCATCCATGCCTGTCGGCATCAAGTAGGTGGCATTTTAGCCACAGTTGCTGACCCTGGTTAACCCGCAAATGTGAAAAACTGTCCGTTGACGCCGCCAAAGCACCCGTGTGGGCTCAATGCCCTATCGTTTCAGGTGCCAGACCAGTACAATCGCCGCCAAACATTACGCGCCCCCCTTGGTTGATGACGGGAATGACCCCCGTTTCAGCGCACTTCGACTCGGGCCAAGCGCTCCATATGCTGCTGTCCACTTATTGCCAGATGGACCTTCCGCTTCTGACCGGGATGCATTTCCCGTGGTTTGAATACCGGAAACGGGTACTGAATCGGTACTGCCGCAACCCTAGCTACTCTGAATGCTTCGCAGGAAAAACCTTTGATCTCTACAGCTAACATCACGATGCAGTTCGGCGCCAAGCCGCTATTCGAAAACGTTTCGGTCAAATTCGGCGCGGGCAACCGCTACGGCCTGATCGGCGCCAACGGCTGCGGCAAGTCGACGTTCATGAAAATCCTCGGCGGCGACCTCGAACCGTCCGGCGGCCAGGTCATGCTCGAACCGAACGTGCGCCTGGGTAAATTGCGCCAGGACCAGTTCGCCTACGAAGAATTCACCGTGATCGACACCGTGATCATGGGTCACGAAGAGCTGTGGAAGGTCAAGGCCGAGCGCGACCGCATCTACTCGCTGCCGGAAATGACCGAAGAAGACGGCATGGCCGTGGCCGAGCTGGAAACCGAATTCGCTGAAATGGACGGCTACACCGCCGAATCCCGTGCCGGTGAACTGCTGCTGGGCCTGGGTATCGGCATCGAGCAGCACTTCGGCCCGATGAGTGAAGTGTCCCCGGGCTGGAAACTGCGGGTGTTGCTCGCCCAGGCGCTGTTCTCCGATCCTGAAGTGCTGCTGCTCGACGAACCGACCAACCACCTGGATATCAACACCATCCGCTGGCTGGAAAACATACTGACCCAGCGCTCCAGCCTGATGATCATCATCTCTCACGACCGTCACTTCCTGAACAGCGTATGTACTCACATGGCTGACCTGGATTACGGCGAGCTGCGCCTGTTCCCGGGCAACTACGACGAGTACATGACCGTGGCGACCCAGTCCCGCGAGCAGCTGCTGTCTGACAACGCCAAGAAGAAAGCGCAAATTTCAGAACTGCAGTCGTTCGTCAGCCGCTTCTCGGCCAACGCCTCGAAAGCCAAGCAGGCCACTTCCCGCGCCAAGGCGATCGACAAGATCCAGCTGGCCGAGGTCAAGCCATCGAGCCGCGTGAGCCCGTTCATCCGTTTCGAGCAAACCAAGAAGCTGCACCGTCAGGCAGTGATTGTCGAGCGCATGGCCAAAGGCTTCGACGGCAAGCCGCTGTTCAAGGAGTTCAGCTTCCAGGTTGAAGCCGGCGAGCGCGTAGCGATTATCGGCCCGAACGGCATCGGCAAAACCACCCTGCTGCGCACCCTGGTCAACGAGCTGACCCCGGACGCCGGTACCGTGAAGTGGACCGACGCCGCGGAACTGGGCTACTACGCCCAGGACCACGCGCACGACTTCGAGGACGACTGCAACCTGTTCGACTGGATGGGCCAGTGGACCCAGGGCGGCGAACAAATCGTTCGCGGCACCCTCGGCCGGATGCTGTTCTCCAACGACGAGATCCTCAAGTCGGTCAAGGTCATCTCAGGTGGTGAGCAAGGTCGCATGCTGTTCGGCAAGCTGATCCTGCAAAAGCCGAACGTGCTGATCATGGACGAACCCACCAACCACTTGGACATGGAATCCATCGAGGCGCTGAACCTGGCGCTGGAGAACTACCCGGGCACGCTGATTTTTGTCAGCCACGACCGCGAGTTCGTATCGTCCCTGGCAACCCGCATCATCGAGCTGAGCCCTAGCGGCGTGATCGACTTTAGCGGCACCTATGACGATTACCTGCGCAGTCAGGGCGTGGTGTTTTAAGAGCAGCTATTAGTTTCAAGCTGCAAGTTGCAAGTAAAAGCCCTGTCCTGGTGACGGGGTTTTTTATTGTTTGAAGATCAAAAGATCGCAGCCTTCGGCAGCTCCTACCTTGGAATGCGCCCTCTGTAGGAGCTGCCGAAGGCTGCGATCTTTTGATCTTGATCGTTAGCCTGCTTCCTTTTGTTTCTCGCCCGCGCCATGATGCAGCTCTCCCTCCGCCGCCCGCGAACGAGCCCTCATGTCTGCGCAGCAACTGCCACCGCAAAGCTCCATGGCGATCACCCTGCAGATCGTCTCCATCGTCTTCTACACCTTCGTCGCTTTCCTGTGCATCGGCCTGCCGATCGCCGTGCTGCCGGGCTACGTCCATGACCAGCTGGGGTTCAGCGCCATAGTCGCTGGCCTGACCATTGGCTGCCAGTACCTGGCTACCCTGCTCAGCCGGCCGATGGCCGGGCGCATGTCGGACACTGTCGGCACCAAGCGGGCGATCGTCTACGGATTGTCGGGCATTGTCCTGAGTGGCCTGCTGACCTGGCTGTCGACACTCCTGCAAAGCACGCCGCTGCTGAGCCTGTTGATTCTGATTGCCGGGCGTTTGTTGCTGGGGATCGCCCAGGGTCTGATCGGCGTCGGCACCATCAGCTGGTGCATGGGCCAGGTGGGCGCTGAACACACTGCGCGCTCCATTTCCTGGAACGGCATCGCTTCCTATGGCGCAATCGCCATCGGTGCGCCCCTGGGCGTGGTGATGGTCGGCCAGCTGGGTTTCGCCAGCCTGGGAATCGCCCTGTCATTGCTGGCGGGGGGCGCGCTGTTGCTGATTCGCAACAAACCTTCAGTACCAGTGATCCGCGGCGAGCGCCTGCCATTCTGGGCGGTGTTCGGGCGGATCGCACCGTTCGGGGCCAGCCTGAGCCTGGCGTCGATCGGCTATGGCACTCTGACCACCTTCATCACCCTGTACTACGTGAACCGTGGCTGGACAGGTGCGGCGTATTGCCTGACGGTGTTCGGCGTGTGCTTCATCCTGGCCCGGGTGCTGTTCATTTCCAGCATCAGCCGTTTTGGCGGCTTCAATTCAGCTATCGCCTGCATGTGCATTGAAGTTGTGGGGCTGGTATTGCTCTGGCTCGCGCCCTCCACTGGCTATGCCTTGCTCGGCGCAGGGCTGACGGGGTTCGGCCTGTCCCTGGTGTACCCGGCGCTGGGGGTGGAGGCGATCAAGCAGGTACCAAACTCCAGTCGCGGCGCGGGCTTGAGTGCCTACGCGGTGTTCTTCGACCTCGCTCTGGCGATAGCCGGGCCATTGATGGGTGCCATTGCATTGAACCTGGGGTATTCGTGGATCTTCTTCTGCGCAGCCCTGCTGTCAGCGACAGGACTGGGACTCACCCTGCTGCTCAAACGTCGGGCAATGGCTTAAGCCCTATATCGCGCAGGTATCATTGATCAGCGGTTTGCATACCCGCCCGATTGGGCTTGGACAACGTGCGAGAAAAGAACCGGCCAGCCTCGCCAATCAGGTTGCGATGAATGTCCTCGCGGTTAACGCCATCGGCATCAGTGCACAGTGCTGGCATGGCGGCAATCTGCTCCTCGGTGCACGGGGCCATGAATACGAAATGCCCGGCGCCAGCCAGCAACTTGAAATCCGGTGCGATTGGCAGTTTGCGTGCCAGGGCGGCGGCATTTTTGTCAAAGGCCACCAGCTTGTCTCCGTCACCGCTGTAGAGCAGCACTGGCACATGCACGTCAGCCAGGGTGTGCCGGCCGAACTTGAGGCTCAACGGCGCCATCAGGAGCAAGGCATGTACTCTTGGGTCGGCCACCGGTTGCAAGTCATCGCGATCGACGATCAGCTCGCCCTGGGTATTGCAGGCGTCACGATCATCCGGGCGCTCCTGGCAATAACGGCGCAGGCGATCCAGATCAGGGGTTGCACCGGAGAGTATCAAGGCCGTTTCACCGCCCGCCGAATAGCCAATCACCCCGACCTGCCCGGCATTCACGAAAGGCGCCAGCATCGGATCGCCCAAGGTTGCGGTAATGGCTTCGGAAATCTGCAGCGGCCGGCCGTACAGGTTGCTCAGGGTACCCAGGCGACTGTGGTCGGTTGAGTTGTCACCCGGATGGATAACCGCCACCACCACAAAGCCCTTGCGCGCCAGCGAAGTCATCAGGTCGTGCAAGGCCATCGGCGTGCCAGTGTTGCCATGGGACAGCATCAGCATCGGGTAACGCCCGATGGCCACCCGGGTATCCTCACCCGCTTCGACCGTATAACCCTCCAGCCGGCTGGAATGCTCCTTGTCGCTTGAGGGGTAGAACGCGATGGCACGCATCGGCTGCAAGTCCAGAGGGTCGAGAAAACTCATCTCGTGGTAGCCGACGCTCCAGCGCGGATGCATCGCAGGTGCTGCCTGCACCCAATTAAGGCTGCCGAGCAGGCCCAGCAGTAATGCTGCACAAAGACGTACCATGGAACGCCCTACCTGTTTACTTGCGGTGACGATGCCCCTTGACTGCACGACTTGGGCCAACTTGCGACACAGCCAGAAACAGAAAACTCCGTACCTGGCGCTTGCGCTTCCAGAATACAGAGTTTTTTAACGATTGCCTGAGCTGTTTGAGCTCTTTACGCAAGCCTTACGCAGCGGCGAACAACTGCTCACTGATGCGCACGTGCGCGTCATTCATGGCTTTGGTACGCACTTCGTCACCGTAGGCCAGGCCTTCGGCACGCACGAACTCAATGTCGGTGATACCGAGGAAACCCAGCAGCAGCTTCAAGTACTCTTCATGGGCTACGCCGCTGGCCTGGCCGGCATGCAGGCCGCCGGAGGTCGACACGATCACCACTTTCTTGCCCCCGCACAGGCCTTCAGGGCCGGCTTCGGTATAGCGGAAGGTCTGGCCAGCTACCGCGATGCGGTCGATCCAGGCCTTGAGCTGGGTTGGAATCGTGAAGTTGTACATCGGCGCGGCAATCACCACGGCATCGGCCGCGAGGAATTCAGCCAGGGCAGTGGCGCTCAGCTCGGCCTCGTGTTGTTGCGCGGCATTGCGCAACTCGGCGGTGGTGCCGGCCGCAACGAGGGTGGTGGCGGAAAAATGGCTGATGGCATCGGCGGCCAGGTCACGGTAGGTCACCACCGTGCCTGCTTCAGCGCCCTGCCAGGCCTTGACCACTTCGCTGCTCAGCTGACGGGAGGCCGAGTTGTCACCCAGAATGCTCGAATCGATATGCAACAGTTTCATAAGGGATCTCCAAGGTGAGGATCGCCAGCCGGCGATCTGATGGAGTGAATCCTACAGGTGAAACCAATAGCCGATTAGTCAGCAACAATGCGATTAATCGTCTCACCTATAGAACAATCAGACGGTCATCCGCGTGGCAACTTCCCACAACCGCTGCGCGTTATCAGGGTCAACGGCATAAGCTGCAACGCCCCTGTAATCGGCAGGCCGTTTGGTGACTACCAGCGCCTCATTACAGTCCTCGAAATAACGACCACCAATGCCTTCCAACAACGGAGACGCCGCAAGCAGTACCGATGTCGCAGCACCTTGTTGCACGTTCTTCTGACGTTCAATTGGGGTCTTAAGCCCACCGGTATGTTTCTGAAGGTTGGTCGCGATTGCCCCAGGGTTCAAAGCGTTAGCGAAAATGCCTAGCTTCGCCCAGCGACGGGTGATCTCTACGGCGATGAGCGCGCATGCTGACTTTGCCTGGGCATATGATGCGAACGCATCGTATGTGCGGAAGTCAAAATTGATGTCGTCGAAAACTACTGGCCCTAGAAGATTAGCGTTTGAGCTCAACGAAACAATTCGGGCGCCTTCGGCTTTGATCAGGGCGTCCTGCAACCCAAGCACGAGCGCAAAATGGCCGAGAAAGTTGGTTGCAAACTGCATCTCCCAACCCTGCGATGTAAGCTCCCGCTGAGGAACGGCCATGATCCCTGCGTTATTGACCAGGATATCAAGTGGCTCTGACCACGACTCAGCAAACGATTTCACAGAGGACAGATCCGCCAGATTGATTGAGCGGATATCAACGGTACCCCTGCCCCCAGAGCGCAGTTCGGCGGCTATCGATTCCGCCGCCTCCGGACGCCGTACTGCAAGCGTCACGTTTGCGCCGGCATTGACCAATGCGCGCGCTGTCTCAATACCGATACCGGAGGCCCCGCCCGTTACGATTGCACGTTTACCAGTGAGGTCGACCCCTTCAATGACCTCTTGTGCGGTTGAATGAAACCCGAAAGGTGTAGTGATACGCGTCATGAATTATTCCTCGCATGTTTAATAACCGCTGAGTCGAACTGACTTGCGGGATCACCGGATGACCGGGATGCCACAGGCCACGCTATGAAGCCCGACCCGCGTAAAGTTGCTGTGGACCAAGATAAGCCTCAGCACTGTCGCAAACAATCAGGCTAATATCGGATGAACTGATGCAGGAATTAGCACAATGCAGAAATCCGGGCTACTCGAGCTGAACGCCGTAGTCGCCGTTTCTACTCATCGCAGTTTTCGTCGTGCGGCCGTGGAATTGGGAATGTCGCCATCAGCACTCAGTCATGCGATCGCTGCACTGGAGAAACGCCTTGGCGTGAGGTTGTTCCACAGAACCACGCGAAGCGTTTCTCTGTCTGAAGCCGGGGAGCAATTTCTGGTTCGTGTGCAGCCCGCTCTGCGTGATATATCCGCGGCCATGGAGGCGGTAAGCGAATTCCGCGATACGCCGGCGGGAACCCTACGCCTGAACACCTCCGAAGGTGCTGCGCAAATGGTGCTGACGCCAGTGGTACTGGAGTACCTAAGGCGTTATCCCGACATGCGGGTAGACATCGTTACCGATAGAAGTCTGGTTGACATCGTTGCTGGTGGATTCGACGCCGGCATACGGTTGGCGGAAAGCGTTCCGCAGGACATGATCGCCATTGCGATCACTCCCCCGCTCCGTTTTGCGGTGGTCGCTTCCCCCCAGTATTTCGCGAAATGCAAAAAACCAAAGGTTCCGATAGACCTGCTCGCACACAACTGCATACGCGTGCGCTTCCCCAGTGGTTCGATCTACAGATGGGAATTCGAGAAGCGCGGTGAAGAGCAATCAATAGATGTCAGCGGGTCGTTGACGCTCGACAGCCACCACTTGATGTTAGAGGCTGCTTTGCAAGGCGCCGGCATAGCCTGGACTAATGATTTCGCTGCTTCTGCTCATATTGCGTCCGGAAAGCTCATGCGAGTGCTGGAGGACTGGACACCTTCGTACCCGGGGCTGCGCCTTTACTATCCTGCGAATCGCCATATGCCAGCGGGACTTCGGGCTTTCGTCAACGTCGTACGTGAGATTGTGTCGGAGAATTCGATCACTAAAAAGAAAGTCTGAGCTTATAGGCTCACGCCGGGAGAGCGTCGGCATCTGCCTGTCTTCGCATGACAGTGCCAGGAGTTTTTTAGCGAAGGTCATTGGGCCTATGCTTTTTATCCAGCAAAACCCGGTTCACCGTCAAAAAAGGCCCCGCAAGGCCCTTCTCTTCGATGCTCACTCATTGGCTCAGCCAAGACGCTACGGTCGCCGATAAGCGCAGCGCTCGACTTAATGGGGATGTAGGGCAGCCCACTGAACCGTCAGAGCTTGAAGGCATCTCTAACGATGTCCTCAAGATCTTTGGGCTTTCGACCTAGCAGTTCTTCAAGGGTACGACTGGTTTGATCAAATGCGCCTTTCTCGATAGCGCGATACCAATCGCCAATGAAGGTCGCGACATGAGGTGGCCAACCTTCGGCTTCGCGGGCGGCGATGAAGGTTGCGGTCGCGATCGGCTGATAATGAACGGCTTTACCGGTTATGCGCGAAAGCGCGGCGGCGATGTCTGCGAACGACCAGGTTTGTCCGCTATTGAGCAGATAAGCTCGATGCTCGTGACCCGGCTGACTGAGCAGGGTTGCCCCGCCTTCAGCTAGCTCATCAATGTTCGTCAGGGCCACCCGCCCCTGACCGGCGGGTGCGCTGAAGCCCTTCTGCGGAGCATCTTTGCCGATGTACATCGCAAGCACGTCGGCATACAGCGGATGCCGGACGATGGTGTAATCCAGCCCGGATGATTTAAGCATCGCCTCTGTTTCGAGGTCGCTTGCAGTGACACCTTCAATAGGACAATAGTCATCGCTAACGCGCTGAATGCTGGTGTAAAACACATGTCGAACACCCGCCATACGTGCCGCATGAATAACGTTCCTGTGTTGCCCCACCCGATCGCTGAAAGCAACGGCTGAAACCAGGTAGATTTTTTCCACCCCGGCGAAGGCATTGACCAGGGATTCGACATCAGTGTAATCGCCCAGCCGCATTTCGACGCCCAGGTCCGACAACCACTGCGTTTTGCTCCCCTCTCGAACCAAGGCGACGACATCTGTCGCAGGCACCTTCCGGATCAGTGAGCGCACTACTGCGCTACCCAGTTTACCGGTCGCGCCGGTGATTAATATTTTCCCCATTACGCTCCACCTGTTTTGAGTGTGAAATTCAGTCGGCCACCACTATGGGCTCAAATTCACCACCCAATTAGTCATCAATCAGTAGAATCAGCTTCAACCAAAAGTTGGAGATGAGCGTGGACAGTTTGGGCAATCTGGAATCATTTGTCAGAGCCGCCGAAGCTCGCAGTTTTTCCGAAGCGGCTCGGCGGATGGGCATTTCCGCCGCGGCAGTGAGCAAAAACATTGCCCGCCTCGAAACAAACTTAGGCACCCGACTGTTTCAACGCAGTACGCGAAGTCTGTCCCTTACCGAAGCCGGTGAGGCGCTATATGCACAGGTGGCGGGTAGTGTCGAAACGATTCAAGGCGCAATGGCTCAACTCGGCGACTCACGCGATGTGCCCGCCGGTCGGCTGCGGGTCAACATGTCTCCGTCCTTTGCCTATGACTACGTGCTGCCTCTGCTGAAAACGTTCAAGCAACGGTATCCTTCCGTCGTGCCCGATTGGCACCTCGAAATCCGACGCGTTGATTTGATAGGTGAAGGTTTTGACGTTGCGATTGGCGGCGGCCTGGAATTAAGCCCGGGCGTGGTGGCGCGTGAACTGGCCAAGCTACACCTCGTTGCTGTAGCGGCTCCGGAGTGGCTCCAAGGCAAGCCATTGCCCATTGTGCCGGCGGACTTGCAGGGCCAGGATGGCATTGTCGTGCGATCGACCGACACCAACCGATTACGCACCTGGACGTTGCGCAGTTCGGCTGGCGAAACCTTTGATCTGAGCCTGAAACCAACAGCCATCATGAATGATCCGCAAGCCCTGTGCATGTGCGCCCTGATGGGGCTGGGCGTGGCATTGGTGCCTCTGGAGCGAGCATGGCCCTGGTTACAACGGGGTGAGCTGATACGGCTATTACCAGAATGGTATGTCGATCTGGGCTCAATCTCCGTCTACTACTCGGCCAGGAAAGAACTGCCAGCTAAAACACGCGTCTTCGTAAACTTCCTGATTGAACATTTCCAAGGCACGCTGAGTGATCACTTCAGCGCCATAGAAACTGATAAAGGGAAGTAGCGGCACGCCCTGGCGGTCCCTTCCTGGCATTAGCCAGGCAAAAGCGCAGCCGCCCAAGCCTGATTTGCGTAAAATGATCAGTTGGCATACAGGCTCCTGTTCTAATTATCAAAGCGCAGATTCTGCCAAAAAACGTAGATTTGGGAGTTCAATACGCAACCACCTGCCCTACCCCTTCCCTCTAAAATTGTCTCCCTCATCTCCTACCGAGCCACACGAATATGGAAGACAAAGCGCTGTACCTCCTCGCTCTCTCGATGATTTTTCTAATGCCCGGTCCGGACATGATCCTGCTACTTCAAACGGGTGCGAAACAAGGTAGAACCGCAGCGCTGGCGACTGCGCTCGGGCTCGCGTTGGCGCGTGCCTGCCATGTGGCTCTGACCGCTATGGGATTGGCAACAATGTTTAAGGTGCTGCCTTGGACTTTTGATATCGTCAAATATGCAGGAGCAGCCTATCTACTTTGGATAGGGATTCAGATGTTCAAAACCAGTGGCAAGAGTTCACCTGCCACTACAGAGACTGGAAATGTAACACCGAGCTTGAGCGCGGCTATCCGGCGGGGGCTTTTCACCAATTTACTCAATCCGAAAGCGCTACTTTTTTGCTCAGTGCTACTGCCGCAATTCATCGATCCGAATCGATCGTCGGTATGGGAGCAATTTGCAATACTGGGTGGTGTACTTGTAATCACTGGTCTAATTTTCGACAGCATCTATGCCACTGCCAGCGCTTGGGCAGGGGGGTGGTTAGAGCGTAGCGTAACCGCGCAACGAGTTCAGCAATGGCTCTTCGGCACCCTCCTGATCGGATTTGCAGTGCGGCTAGCGTTCGTACAGCAAGCCTGACGTCCTTCCTTCTTGACGCCAAGTCGTTTGGGCGGTGCCGCAATACTTTCAGCCAGGGAAGCAGCATGATATTTTTCTCATCAATTGGATCATAAACACCCTAACTGTTGCACTAAGTGAAAGATGAAACGGGTAGCACAGCCATCCAGCTGTATGTTTTGCACGAAGCCTAACTCACGTTAGTCCTATCTTATATAACCAAATCAGCATTAGTTCGTTAGATTCTTGGACTGCTCTAAACCGCTACTCTAACATCGCCGCCAACCCACTTTACACAGGGCGCTAGCGAATCAAGCATCATCTGAAGGTTTATCAATTCCCGAAGGTCACCTCTCACACCGGCTGATCTATTTGCTCTAGAAGAGCTCTGCAGGCGCCCTAGTCGTTCGTTACTTAACTAAGCTTCTAGCGAACCTAAATTTACGATGTACCTCAATGTGGAGTAGTGATCATGGCTGAATCTGAGACCCGTCCCCCGCTACCACCGTTTGACCGCGAGTCTGCAACCCTCAAAGTTCGTCTGGCTGAAGATGGATGGAACAGCCGAGATGCTGAAAAAGTCGCATTGGCCTATACCACCGATACCCAGTGGCGCAATCGCGTCGATTTTGCAGTCAACCGGGCTGAGGCTCAGGCGTTCCTTACGCGAAAATGGAATAAGGAGTTGGAGTATCGACTTATCAAGGAGTTATGGGCGTTCACCGACAATCGTATTGCTGTCCGGTATGCCTATGAGTGGCGCGACGATTCCGGGAATTGGTACCGCTCGTACGGAAACGAAAACTGGGAATTCGCAGAGAACGGTTTAATGGCAAACCGTTTTGCGTGCATCAACGACATGCCCATCAAAGAGTCAGAACGAAAGTTTCGGTGGCCGCTAGGCCGTCGTCCGGACGATTATCCAAGCCTTTCCGACCTGGGTCTTTGAGGAGGGCGGAATACTCGCGCTAACTGACGAACACGCATAGAAAAGCAGCGCTATACGACCAGCTGCCTCTCCCCAATAAATGCAGATGCCCGCTGAGCCCGCCTTACGCGGGCTCTTTTGTCTCGCCATCCCGCTCGTGCAGCAATGCGATTATTTTTTTTCGACCAATGTGAATACCCGGAATCAGCAGTATTGCTTCCGAGTTCCCAACGTTCATGAGCACTCCGTTTTAAACCTATAGGCAGGGCTTATGCGACGCATTGTTTATCGGTCTTGGACGCTATCGAGCAAACGGCAGAGCATGGCTTCACACCAAGCAACACTCATCCAGCAACTCTTACCCAAGCATCCGATAGGAGCAACACCATGCAACAGTCCCACGCTTACAACGACACCAGTCTTGAACTGACCGCTAAAATTCTAGACGCCAAAGCCCGCAAAAACCTGTCGTTCGAAGACATGGCAGAAGGCACCGGCCTCGGTCTGGCCTACGTGACCGCAGCCCTTCTCGGCCAGCACCCTCTTCCAGAAACTGCCGCGAAAGTGATCGGTAAAAAGCTGGACCTGGACGCCGATTCGGTAGCGCGCCTGCAAATCATCCCACTGCGTGGCAGCCTTTCGGGCGTCCCTACGGACCCTACCATCTACCGGTTCTACGAGATGATCCAAATCTACGGCACGACTTTGAAGGCCTTGGTCCACGAACAATTCGGCGACGGCATCATCAGCGCGATTAACTTCAAGCTCGATATGAAAAAAGTTGAAGATCCTGAAGGCGGCCACCGCGCAGTGATCACCCTCGACGGCAAGTTCCTGCCACTGCGTCCTTTCTAAGCAAGCGATTGGAACTGTAATTCGGCCCGCACTCCTAGCGGGCCTGCCTCTAAACATTGACCCACTTCACCGACTCACCAAATTCAAATGGAGGATTCGTCATGAAAAAAATTCTGTTTCTCGCCCTGTCCCTGACAGCTTCGTTGTCGGCCTATGCACAGGAAGCTTCGGTTGCGCCAGAAGCCACTCCGTATGTCTATGGCGTGTACTTGGATATTGCCAAGGTCATCAACATCACTGAAGCAGCAGACGTCTGCGGTCCAGTGCCAGTGCAAATGACTTACAAGGATTCGCACGGTGACACTCGAGTCCTTGAATACAGCGTGATAGGTCGCGGCTGCACTAATTGAATGTTACCCAACTTAACTACTTGCAAAAGGCTAATCCCATGAAAGCGCTCATTGAAGGTTTTTTAAAGTTTCAGAAAGAAGCATTTCCGCAACGGACGGACCTGTTCAAACACCTGGCCACCACGCAGCATCCAGGCACGTTGTTCATCACGTGTTCCGATAGCCGCGTAGTACCAGAACTGTTGACGCAACAAGAACCTGGCGAACTGTTCGTGATCCGAAACGCGGGCAATATCGTGCCGTCGTACAGCCCCCATCCAGGCGGTGTGTCCGCGACGGTCGAATATGCCGTGGCGGTGCTCGGAGTGACCGATATCGTGATCTGCGGCCATTCGGATTGCGGTGCAATGACGGCTGTTGCCAAGTGCAAATGCATGGACCATCTCCCTGCTGTCGCCGGGTGGTTGCAACATGCTGAATCTGCAAAGGTCATCAACGAGTCTCGCCATCACATCAATGACGCGGCAAAAGTAAGCTCGATGGTTCGAGAAAACGTGATTGCCCAACTGGCTAATATCCAGACTCACCCAAGCGTGCGCATTGCTCAGGAAAAAGGCTCGTTAAATTTGCATGGATGGGTCTACGACATCGAAACCGGATCGGTTGACGCTCTTGATTCTGATAATCGCAGCTTCAAATCGTTGGCACAGCACCCGGATACCTGCGCTGTACACGCTCGGGTAGAAAAAGCCGCAGCCTAAAGTTGTCTAAACGAGGAGCACTCTTCATGCCTGAAGTCATTATGTACACAACCAGCACCTGCCCTTACTGCCGTGGTGCCAAGCAGCTGCTCAACTCTAAAGGTGTTTCTTATACCGAAATCGACGTGCAGTCATTTGATCAAAAGGTGGAAATGATAAATCGCAGCGGCCGTCGCACGGTTCCGCAAATTTTCATCGGCGACTGGCATGTAGGTGGATTTGATGACCTCGCTCAACTCGACCGTGAAGGCGGTTTGGCTCAAGCGCTCAACCCGCGTCTCGCGGGATGAGCGATAGAGAAGGCATTCATGCTACAGATCCAAAACCAGGGGGGCGTCGCCCTCCTTGCTTTGCGCTGGCACTGCGCAGCAAATCAAGACCTCTCCCTGAGCCGGCATTTCAGCGGGCAAGTTCAAATAGTGCACCTCCCCACTGATCAGCTTTGTACGACAAGTCCCACACGACCCGCCGCGGCAACTGAAGTCCGGATTCAGACCACGACTTTCAGCCAACTCCAGCAAGCTGCCGTTGCCTGGCTCCCAACGCGCCTCTTTAGCAGAAGTCGCGAACAGTACTTTTACCGGGGTACTGGCTGCCGGAACTTGTTCGACCGCCGGGGTCAACTGATCGCGTAGCCGAACCAAGGTCGAAGGCCCGAAAGTTTCAGCGTGAATGCGATCATCGCCAATGCGGAGTTCACGTAGCCCATCGTATAACGCCTGGGTAAACGCGCCTGGGCCGCACAAGTAAAAGTCGTAATCATCCAGGGGTAAAAGCGCCTTGAGTAGCGCGACGTCCACACGTCCAGCCAATTCGAAGTCCTCGCCCTCGCGAGCGTGCTGCTCAGGCTGACTCAGAAGTCGCAATGCACGAATTTTATCCTTCGCACGGGTTGCTAGTTCAAACAGCTCATCCCGAAATGCCAGCTCCGCCAGACTGCGGGCACTCTGAATAAACCAGGTCGGCCGAGTGCGACGAATTCGCTCTCCTTCGTAGATCACTTCGCGCAGCATCGACAGCAGCGGCGTGACCCCGACCCCAGCGGCCAATAGAACCAATGGCCGATGCTCATCCGCCTTCACTGTAAATCGTCCCTGAGGGGCACGGGCTTCGATCAGATCCCCCACCCGAATCTGGTCGTGCAAATGCGACGAAATCAACCCCTCACGCTTGACGCTGATCCGGAAGAAGTTGTCAGACGGTGCACTCGACACACTGTAAGTCCTGACAACCGGCGGCTGCCCATCAACCAGGCTAAACCGTACCGGTAAATGCTGGCCCGCCTCGAATCGCGGCAATCCCGCGCCATCGTTGGGTTCCAGATAAAAAGAGCTGATGGTGCTGCTCTCTTCAACGATTCGGGTGACGCGCAGATGCCGCCATTGGTCGCGCAGGGCATCGGCCTGTAAACGACCTTCAGCTTTTTCCCAGCTGCCGGTCATCATACTGTTCGGCGAAAAACTCTCGAATACCCAGCGCAGCGCCAACACGGCGCGCCTTAGGACGACATGCTCCACCGTCAAGGTCCAGAGTCTTTCTGCCCCTTGGAATGCAGCGATCTGCGGCCCCTCAAGAATAAGCTCCGTGCGCCCGGCCACTTGGAGCACATCACCTGACGAGAAGTCGACAAAAACCAAACCGGCTTTAGGGTTGAGCAACAGGTTGCCCAATGTATTGAAATGCAGATTGCCGGCGAAATCGGGAATCGTCAGCACGTTGCCTTCGACCCTGACAAAACCTGGATTACCTCCGCGGTGCGAAACGTCAACCGAGCGTCTGGATGAGTCTCCTTCGAGGTCGACGTAGCTGGCGAGGAAGAACGTGTCTGCCTTGCGAATAATCTCTCTGGCCGCCTCGTCCAGTTCGTGTAGACGTTGCGCTAAAACATTGGATGAGGAACGCCCAACGCTGACCGGCTCGACACTTCGCAATTGGATGTATTGAGGACAGTTGCCAAAAGCGTGCACGACAGAAACGGCAACACCGTCAGAGGAGACGGTGTTGATATTGCCGTTCATACGATTGCGCCTTCGGGTCTTCAGATCGATGCCCAGTAGCCCGACTGCGGCGCCCATTCCCAAGGCAGGTTTGACTGGGTCGCCGTCTGCGGGGAGGCGGTCGAGCTGCAAGCTGCGTGGGTCGGGTGAGTGAACAAACCCTGGAGGGCCTTCTATCAACGTCGCCCAAGGGATGCCTTGTTCATCGACCGCACCTACCACTAGATAAGGTAGCTGGCTGTAGAACGAGCGATGCTGATCCGGCATGTAGTCGCGAACAACCTTTCGCCCAAAGTGCTCCATCTGCTGCGCCACGCCGACACTTTCTTGCAACCGCCGCTCACCAGCATGCCAGGGTGAAGCCCCTTGCTCATCAGTATTATTCATGATCACCTCTACGTATTCGTAAACAGGTGCAATTCACTCACTTCCCCGGCGTCTATCGATGGCTTCACCGGCGAGGTGTTCACCTGCACCCACCGATATCATCAATTCAACACCTTGCAGGCCGGAGCGCTACACGTATCTGCGAGGCACAACGGCGTACCGCACGCCCTTACGTCATTTACTTCAGTGCCAACGACGGTCCTTACGACAACTTGTAGAGCTTTTTCCCGGAAATAGTCGTTCTGAAGATCAACGACGATGAGAGCCGTATCAGTCATACAAATACCTTGAGAAGTTGATATAGAGTATTGAGCGGGAGCTAGGCCACTTGCGGCGTGTCATACCAGTCACGATCAGGTGTAGCGAAGCGCATTTTTTGGCGGATGTAAGTCGCGTTTTCAGAACTGGTCAGTTTTTCCAACAGCAAAAAGGCGACTTCTGTGGCCGTGCCTGGACCGCTGGAAGTGATAATGTTGTCGTGGACAACGACTGGTCGGTCTACGAATAAAGCACCGGTTTCCACTAACTGGTTTTTGCGCTTTCCGCCTTCCTGGTGATAGGTCGTCGCGTTCTTGCCACGCAACACGCCCGCAACACCCAAGCACACCGACGACACACAAACGCTGGCGACGGGTTTGCCGGCATCAACAAAGTGGCGAATGGTTTCAAGAAAAGGCTCACTCAGAGCTTCTTCATAGAATCCTGCCGGTTCGAAACCACCCGGTAAAGCCAGCGCATCAAAGCTACTCACGTCCAAATCACGAAGCAGAAAACCTGGATTAAGCGTGAGACTAAATGTGGTGATGATTTTTCTGCGAAGGCCTGCATTGACTAACTCAATAGGACAATCACCGAGCAAATCGGCCCAGCCGAGCACGTCGGTGAAAGCCGCCATTTCCATGGGTTCGACACCATTGGCTAACAGCATGAGTACTCGTTTCATAGGTGTCTCCGCAGTCAGGTGTTTTATAAAGTGCCTGAACGCATGGTCCGCCTTAATCGCTTTGGTGAGAACAAACACAAAACACAATCCAATGTTTCGCCTGCTGAAATGCTGGGGGAGCTTTGTGTCGGTTTGTAGCAAAGGCGGCGCTAGATACATTTCCATGCGTAGCACTGGATACGGGGACACATAGGGGATACAGCTAGCGGTTTAACTATTCCTGTCGCTCCACAATCCATCTCCCGTCATGCACAGGAACACAGATGAAAAAGATATTTGCAGGTCTGGCCTTAGCGGCCCAGCCTGATCGAAAAGGCAGCGAACGCCAAATGAAACTAGTCAGCGACGTCAGTCCGGGATCGCCGAACGCTCAATGAGCGTCGGGCGACATTGCCGGATGTTCGCGCAGGCCTTCGACAATGTGGTCGACAAAACTACGCACTCTCATTGAAGCTCTACGCCCTTCCCGGTAAACGACATGAACTGGAAGCGCTGGCAGTTCGAAAGATTGCAACACCCTGCGTAGCCGACCGCCATTTAAATAATCGTAGGCAGGATAACTGAGGCAGCGCGTAAGCCCGGCGCCATAAGCCGCTGCATCGATGGCAGCTTGAACGGTGGTGCAGCTGACGCGTGATCGGGCCTTGATGGTGGATGGAACACCATGTCTGGAAAAATCCCAGTTGATCTTCTCCCGATAAGCTTGAATGCCAATCAGCCGGTGACTTTTGAGATCCTCCGGCTCGGCGGGCACACCATGGGCTTCGAGATAGGTGGGGCTGGCGCATACGATCGTACGAACGTAGCCAACCGGCCTTGCTATCAACGAGGAACTGGGCAAATTTCCGACCAGCACGGCAACGTCAAGCCCCTCCTCGTTCATGTTCGGAAAACGATCATGATAATGGGCGAATATTGTGACTTCGGGATAAAACCCCATGTAATTCGCAAGCAAAGGCGTCATTACATAGCGGCTGAAAAGGAGTGGAAGCAATACAGTCAGATTACCCTGAGCCTGAACATGAAGGCCTTTAGCTGATGCTTCTGCGTCTTCGATTTCTTTGAGGATGCGGGAGCAGTCAGCCATAAATACAACACCCGACTCAGTCAACGACACTCCACGAGTGCTGCGTTGCAATAACGGCACCCCGAGACGCATCTCCAACCGAGCAATCGCGCGAACGACTGTCGGGCCAGAAACGTTCAGACGGCGCGCAGCTGCCGCCAGGCTTGGCCGCTCTGAGAGCGCTACAAACATGAGCATTTCATGAAAACGGTCCATCAGAGCGTACTTTTCCTGGGAGGTCGAAGCGCCGCATCACATCCCAGGCGTTCCGTGAGGAAATCCACGAACGTACGTATCTTCGCTGGTACGCGGTTACTCTTGAGGTAAACGACCTGGATGGGCAAAGCGGGCGGTTCAAAATCCTGGAGTACCACTTCCAGTTCACCGGCGGCTACCTGACTAGCCACCTGGTAGGACAACACGCGTGTCACACCCCAGCCCAGACAAGCAATATTGATGGCAGCTTGATTTGCGGTAACGACTAGCTGCGGATCGAAACGAAAGCTCAGTGCATTTCCTGCATTCTCAAATTGCCAATCGCTCAACAAATGGCTCGCGGAAGACATAACGATTTTGGCGGAACCTAATTCTCCAGGATGGCGGGGCCTGCCGAATTCCTCAAAATACTTGGGGGCGCCACAAATTACCTG
Source organism: Pseudomonas sp. 65/3-MNA-CIBAN-0223 (assembly GCF_040310425.1). NCBI lineage: Bacteria > Pseudomonadati > Pseudomonadota > Gammaproteobacteria > Pseudomonadales > Pseudomonadaceae > Pseudomonas > Pseudomonas sp. 65/3-MNA-CIBAN-0223. Next base: position 8,991 of record NZ_JBEOPV010000018.1, on the reverse strand, counting down.
GCGCACCTCGCCAACTTTGATAGCGTGCTGATTATTCTCGTGCAAATGGCCAATACGGATCGCCACATCGATACCTTCATCGACCATGCTTGTCACGCGGTCGACCAGTAACGCGTGTAGATGTACAGAAGGAAATTGATCCAGGTACTCAGCCAGCAAAGGCGCAATGTACAACTCTCCGAAAAGCACGGGAGCTGTCACCGTCAGGTGCCCACATGGAATCGAGTAGCTGCCAGCAGCAGCTTCCTCGGCTTCATTGACCTCACCGAGTATTCGCCGGCAATCATCCAGGTACCGTTGCCCTGCCTCAGTCAAGTGCAAGCTTCGAGTTGTGCGTGAGAGCAACTGAGTGCCGATGCGTTCCTCCATAGCGGCAATGGCACGGGTAACGCTGGGAGGGGAAATATTCAAACGACGGGCGGCGGCCGCAAAACCTTCTTCTTCGGCCACCGTCATGAATATCTGCATTTCCTGAAAGCGATCCATAGGCGACTCTGCCGTGATGTAGGGACAGCAAGATCTGATCGCGAGAGCGAGCAGACATAAATGCAAAAAAGTGTCGCCTGGAGCGACTGGTGCAAACCCTATCCAGATGACGGGTGCAACAGGCAAAAATTCGAAGAGATCGTAGTTGAGTTAGCGAAGCCTACCCGGAATTTTTCCCCGGGTAGCTCCGACAGTAGGATCAAGCTTGCTGCAAGCCCTTGGCAGTACGCTGCATACCTACGAAATTTGGCAATGCCTCAATACTGCTCAACCAGGCACGAACGTTAGGATAGTCAGTCAGTGCAACATTTCCTTCTGGGGCGTGGGAGACGTAGGTGTAGGCTGCTACATCTGCAACGGTCGGTTTGTCGCCAGCCAGGAATTTACTTTTACCCAGCTCTTGCTCCATCACCGTCAGCAGGGTGTGAGACTTGCTGATCGCATCCTGCGCATTGTAGCCGGCACCGAACACAGTGATCAGTCGGGCGGTAGCGGGGCCTGAGTTGATCTGCCCGGCGGCAACTGACAACCAGCGTTGTACTTTTGCTTGCGCTACGGGATCACTGGGCAGCCACTCACCGTTGCCGTATTTAGTTGCGAGATAGACCAGAATGGCGTTCGAGTCAGCTAGAACGGTGCCGTTATCATCGATCACCGGTACTTGGCCAAAGCTGTTGAGCGCCAGGAATTCCGGCAGTTTGTGCGCGCCCTTCATCAGATCCACAAATATCAACTCTGTTGGCTGGCCGAGCAGTGAGAGCATCAATTCGACACGATGCGCGTGACCAGACAGTGGGTGACGATAAAGTTTGATGGGTTGTTGGGACATGACGTACTCCGGTTGTTTTTGGGTTCGACCCGGTGATCGTGTCGATGGAGTCATCTTGCTCTTCGCTACCAAACGGAGGAATTACCATTATTTACAATCCAGCATTTCACTGTGCGTAATGGTCAGCACTCTATTCTCGGTCCACTGCCGCGGATCCAAGCATCAAATTCATGAACGCGACCGATGCTGCACTGTGGTAGTTATTTTTTCTCCTCAGAACCGACACGCCACGTTGAGGCGCCTTGTCCAGCAAGGCCAGCTTGTGCAAAGCACGATCCTGCGTGGCAATGGGTTCAGGAAGAATGGTGGCAACCGCGGTGTTTCGGATGACTTCAAGCAACGTGTTCACGGAGTTGACCTGAATCGTCACCTTGGGCGTGATTTTCGTCTTGGCGAAGTACTCATCGATACAAATGCGCGTAGCGAAGTCAGGGGTCAGCAAAGCAAAATCCAGTTGAGCTAACTGGTCCGTCGTGAGTGCATCCTGGCAGTCATAGAGTGGGTGAGCGCGCCCAACCATCAGACCAAGTGTCTCGACAAAGGCCGGGATTGATTCGATATCGGCGTTTCTCACTTGGTCAAATGCCACAGCTATATCCAGCGAATCATCGACCAACCCCGTTTCGATATCGCCCATCGACAGCTCGAAGATCTCTAAGCGAATGTTCGGGAATTGGGAGATGTAATCACGCACTAAAGGACCCAAAACGTAAGCCATGAACGTTGGGGCCATGGCGAGCCTTAACGTGCCACGGGACAGGTCTTTCACATCGTGCAACGCCCGTTTACCCGCCGCCAGCTCCACCAGTACGCGCCGGGCGCATTCGATGTAGGCTAGTCCAGCATCTGTGGGTTTGACAGTCCGGGATGTTCGGTCAAAAAGGCTGACGCCAAGCGTTTCTTCCAGCTGCCGGATCTGCTGCGACAGTGTCGGCTGAGACACATGAAGGACTTCTGCGGCCCGGGTAAAGCCACCGTGGTCAGCTACTGCCAACAGATACCGCAAATGTCTTAGAAGCATTGGATCACCGAAAGATTGGGTTCGTAAGGCAGTGTATATCTGACCGTTGCGCAGCAATTGGCCGAGCAGGTATCAGCCTATTATTCTCAACCGAGCCTCCCAAAATGCAATGGGACTTTCGTGATCACCGCCACCGCGAAGATGGCCAGCCCTGTGTCGGCAACATCCGCCCTCATGATTCTTTCATCAGGTGAAATACCGCATTGTCTCGTTTAGTCATTCCTCAGACTCAGCGGTTTATCGAGTATTGGATACAGCGCAAAACAACATCAGCGCGCTGACCAGATTTCTCCGCAGATTAGCGCTGCACCCACTGGAGTACCGGTGATGCCCTTACTTAAATACCTCTGCTTTCCAGTTCTGACTTTGCTTTTGGGCTTCGGACACGCCCAAGGGGAAACGCCAAAAATGCAGTATCGCCAAGTGACAGTCGATGGCGTAAATATTGCCTATCGAGAAATTGGCGACCCCAGCGCCCCCTCCGTGTTACTCCTTCATGGAGTGCCCAGCTCGTCTCGTATGTACGACGACCTCATGAAGCAATTGGGCAACCGTTTCCACCTCATTGCTCCGGACTACCCAGGCTTCGGTAACAGCGATGCGCCCCCACCAGACAAGTTCGTCTACACATTTGATCACCTCGCGAAGGTGATGGAGCACTTTACAGATGCAGTCGGGCTCAAACGATACAGCCTGTTTATGCAAGACTACGGCGCTCCCGTCGGTATGCGATTAGCGATGGCGAGACCGGAAGCCATAACCTCGATGGTGTTCCAAAATGGCAATGTCTATGCAGAAGGTTTGGGCAAGATGTGGGACAGCCGCAAAGCCTACTGGGCTGATCGCAATGCCTATGAGGCCAAGTTTCAGGCTGCTCATCTATCCCTGGACGTAACACGACAGCGGCATGTCGGCAGCGATCCAGACGTCACAGCGTACAACCCCGATTTATGGCAAGACGAAGTGGCATTCCTCAACCGCCCCGGTGAAGGTGCGATTCAAATGGAGCTGATTTACGACTATCGCACTAACCTGGATGCATACCCGGCGTGGCAGAAATGGCTGCGTGAACATCAGCTGCCTACATTGGTTGTCTGGGGCAAGCATGATTTGGCCTTTACCGTTGCAGGAGCTGAAGCTTTTCACCGGGATTTGCCCAATGCTGAGATTGCGATCCTCGACGGCGGACATTTTGTTATGGACACCCGGCTGGAAGATGTCGCGAATCTCACTCGAAAATTCCTGATCAAGCAAAAATGAAATAGGCGCATCCTGATCAGATCAGGGTGCGCTTTATGTTCCTGCTCACTCCTATCGCTTAACCTTTAAATCGATCAGTGTCATACGACGGCAGACGGCAAATACGCCATCTCCTGAGAGGATGGCGCTAAGGGCAAAAAGGGAATCGCCACCCGTCACCTGCTGCTCACCGCCGTACGGAGGGTAACGAACTCTTCTGCGGAGGTCGGATGAACGCCAATCGTGTCATCAAAAAGTCGTTTGGTGGCACCCGCCTTAAGAGCAATCGCCAAGCCTTGAATGATATCCCCCGCGTCCGGACCGACCATGTGGCACCCCAATACTCGATCAGATTCTGCGTCCACTACCAGCTTCATCAGCGTCTGTTCTGGCGACTCGGTGAGCGTCAATTTCATGGGTCGGAACCGGCTCTCGAACACCACCACTTTGTGGCCTTGCTCAATCGCTTGCTCCTCGGTGAGGCCTACCGTACCAATATTTGGCTGGCTGAACACCGCAGTTGGAATATGGCGATAGTCGACCGGGCGATACTGCTCAGGTTTGAACAATCGACGGGCAACCGCCATGCCCTCTGCTGTCGCAACGGGTGTCAATTGGACACCGCCAATAACGTCACCCAGAGCCAAAATGGACGGCTCGCGAGTTTCGAAGTGCTCATTCACGTCAATGTAGCCAGCCTCGTTAAATTCCACGCGGGTATTTTCCAGCCCCAGGTTATCGAGCATTGGCCTGCGACCAGTGGCGTAGAAGATGCTGTCAGTTTCCAGTTGCGTTCCATCCTTTAGCGTCGCGAGCAAGCTTCCATTGGCCTGCTTATCAATTTGGACAATGTCAGTGTTGAAATCTAACCGCAGACCGCGCTTGGTCAGTTCCTCTGCCAAATGAATACGCACTGATTGATCGAATCCTCGCAAAAACAGATCGCCTCGATATAGCAGCCGGGTATCGGCTCCCAGCCCGTTGAAAATGCCAGCGAATTCCACGGCAATGTAACCTCCTCCGACCCCCAGGATTCGCTTGGGCAGCTCTTTCAGGAAGAACGCTTCATTCGAAGTGATCGCATATTCATGTCCCGGAATCTCCGGAATCTGCGGCCACCCGCCAGTCGCAATCAAAATCCGCTCAGCGCTGAAACGCTGGCCGTTTATATCGACGTGGTTCGCATCGGCTAATCGCGCGTGGCCTTCGAGCAACGTGACGCCGCTGTTAATCAAAAGCTCACGGTAGATGCCATTGAGACGATCGATCTCACGGTTCTTGTTCGCAATAAGCAATGGCCAGTCGAAATTCGCCTTGCCCGCTGTCCAGCCGAACCTTTCGGCCTGTTTGAAGTCATCAGCAAAATGGGCACCGTAAACCAACAACTTTTTTGGAACGCAGCCGACATTCACACACGTGCCGCCTAAGTATCGACTTTCGGCAACCGCTACTTTTGCACCAAATCCTGCTGCAAACCGTGCAGCACGCACTCCACCCGAGCCGGCACCAATGACAAATAGATCGAAGTCGTAGCTCATTTCAGTTCTCTGTAGGGAATGCACAGCACCTGGCTGTCCAGTTTCATTTGAGGAATAAGGACCGGAGCGAATGCATCAGTGAGGCGCAAAGCCTCGGAAACAAACCTTGGCCTGATTGCGATTGGCACATATCAGCCATGCCTAATCCGCTGGTCTCACTTGCCAAGGCTCCCATGAATTGGGGAAGCAAAAAGCCCGCTTCGTGCTCACGATGAAGCACGATTGAAGTATCCGGACAGGAGCCACCAGGGCAGGATTGAGTAGTGCCAAACATTGGAATCTCCCAGTTATGGAGAACGCTGCGACAACTCCAGCGGTTGATCGCTTATGGGATCAGTTTCACCAACAAAGGCGCCTTAGAGAATGGGCAGAGATGTCATGGCTTAATTGTGCAGGATGAAACAATGTTGATAGAGCCTTGTGAACACGCATCCAATTTCCGCCCAAAAGACCCAGGGCGATACGCAGCATGAGATCGCTTACGCATGAGTGTCGACGTGGGTACGGTCGCGGCCATTTCAGAAAACGGAACAGAAGATTGTCTTTTTTGGTCGTTCTCCCGGTGTTGTTCAGGGCAGACCATGGGCCACGCAGTGCATTGATTTGCAACCGGCCACAGAGGCATCAACCTGATGACGATTGTTTGTCTTCATGATGCAAAGAAGATTCTGAATCGTTGCACAGACTGACTACGTGCTCACCCAAGAGGGAGGGCTAGTTCTGTACCCGGCACAAATTGGTGGAACTGCGTCAACCTTCTTCACACACAGGAACACTAGATGAACAAGTTATTCTCAGGTCTGGCCCTCGCAGCTGCGATGATGACAGCCACCGCAGCAATGGCTGCGCCGGTCAAACCGACTGTCGTGTTGGTTCACGGGGCTTTCGCTGATTCCAGCAGTTGGAATGGCGTCGTCAAAATTCTGGAAAAAGATGGCTATCCCGTGATCGCAGCCTCGAACCCGCTGCGCTCCCTCAAAGGAGACGCCCAAGCAGTGGCCGACGTGCTCGCTAGCGTCAAAACGCCCATTGTGCTGGTAGGTCATTCGTATGGTGGTCCGGTCATCTCCGAAGCCGCTTACGGCAACACCAATGTCAAAGCGCTGGTGTTCGTCGCAGCCATTGCACCTGAAGCGGGTGAATCCACCGCAGAGTTATCCGGACGTTTCCCGGGTGGCACGCTGGGCCCTACTCTCGCTCCTCCAGTAGCCTTGGCTGACGGCGGCAAGGATCTGTATATCCAGCAAGACAAATTCCACGACCAGTTCGCTGCTGACGTTTCCAATGCGGACGCCAAATTGATGGCTGCGACTCAACGTCCCGTAACAGTGGCGGCGCTGAATGAAGCATCGACCGAACCGGCCTGGAAAACCATTCCTTCCTGGTTTGTCTACGGCGACGCTGATAAGAACATCCCGGCACAAGCACAGGCCTTTATGGCTGAGCGGGCACACTCCAAACAGACCGTCGCGGTCAAAGGCGCGTCGCACGTTGTGATGGTGTCCAACCCGAAAGTCGTTGCCAACCTGATTGAAAAAGCAGCCAACGCCAAATGACAACAAGTCGCGGCTTTATGATAAGCCGCTTCATCGTTGAACGAGCATCCGGTCGTGTAACGGATGCTCACTTACCGCAAGCGAAGGAGGTGTCAGTGATGCTGAGAGTTCTAGCAACGTCCAGTGGAACGCCTGTACGTGCAGTCTCGGAGCCCTCGGTAGCGAACGCGGAGCCGGCAACGACAGTCAGGAGTAAAGCAATCAGGATTCTCATCACGGTTTTCCAAGTGTCGGTTGAAGTGATAACGCGCAGCGTTCGCGGAGCAATTGACGTGCGGATTCAGCCATCACGGGTAGGGAGCCGGCTAGCATCAGTAAATCTTTAAGCACCAGGCGCCCGGCGCCCGACAGATAAGGGAAGCCGTGTTGCGCATCACCGAGAGCACCCACCCAGGCTTCGGGTGTGGTAATCAAAAAGCTAAGCGTCACCAGCGGTGTACCGAAGGCCAGGGCCCCGCCCAACAGGCCGGTACGTCTCGAGACTGAATTTGACAGCACGAGCAGGCCAATCAGGATTTCGACGATCCCGAGTCCGGTCGAAAAACCGTAGGTGTTGTTTTCGGTTTGCCAGGCGCGCTTGTCCGCGTTCAACTCACCTTCGTGAGTGAGGTGCGCTTTGTATCCTTCGGGGTGTTCATAGAAGAAAGACATGACAGGGCTATTGGCAACAAAAGGTGTGATGCTGTCGGCTTCATATGGAACGAATTTCAGCGCTCCGATCCATAGAAAAACGATGGCGATAGCCAATCGCATGAGAGACGTTGCGAAGGTGTCGACTTTGCTGATAAATCGGAGCCAGGCAGTAAAAGATGTGAACATGAGACTTCTCCAAATGTTTGAATGTGGAGATAGTCTGAGGTGAATCCGAACGCCGATTTTGTGCGCCTTGCTCAATTTATTGATTGATCGTCTCAAGATGCTGATGAGGATCTTGCAGATCGAGTAGGAGGCGGATTTACATCCGCCGTCCTCTCACACCACCGTACGTACGGATCCGTATACGGCGGTTCAAGCTATGCGGTTAAGCCGGTTTATCGTATCCAGTACCGAGACTAGTCCAAGTTGATCCCATAGTTTCTTCGGCAATGCCTGATTCATATGAGATGCCCCTGAGCTCCACCATGGGCCACGACCATTGAACGCTGATATGCAGGCGCGCGCTTCGCTAAGCCCCAGGCGCATCAAGTTACGCGCCCTCGTTGAGGGCTGCTTCCATTGACGCCAGACGACGCAGCGAAGCTTGCGACGCACCCAGCCGTCAATTTCCTCAAGTGGCCGTTTGCTTTGACTTAGCTTGAAGTAGCCTGCCCAGCCACGCAGCACTGGGTTTATCCGCTCGATGACACTCGCCATCTTGTGGCCCCGCGCTCCGCGCAGCAGCTCTCTGAGCCGGTCGCGCAAGCGACGCAAGCTCATCGTTGCCACTCGTAAGCGTGGCTGTCGATGCCAGCTCATCCCATAGCCCAAGTAATCACACATCCACGACCCGGCTACTCGGCTCTTTTCCCGGTTCAGCGTCAGTTTCAGGCGCTGCCTCAGGAATCGCTCAACGCTGGCCATCACCCGCTCACCTGCGCGACGACTGCGCACATAAATGTTCGCATCGTCGGCATAGCGTACGAAACGATGGCCCCGTCGTTCTAGCTCGTGGTCGAGTTCGTTGAGCAGAATGTTCGACAGCAACGGCGAGAGCGGGCCGCCTTGCGGCGTCCCTTCCTGCCGTCGGCTGACGAGTCCACCTGACATCGTTCCCGCTTCGAGATAGCGACGGATCAGCGTGAGCACACGTTTATCTTCGATTTGACGCTCGATGTAGGCCATCAGCACGTCGTGGTTGACCCGATCAAAGAACTTCTCAAGATCGAGTTCCACGCAGCAGCGATGACCCGCCGCCACGTGGGCACGGGCAGTTTCGATGGCTTGGTGAGCACTTCTACCCGGACGGAAGCCGTAGCTGTAATCCGAGAACAGAGGGTCGAAGATCGGCGTGAGCTGTTGCAGCAGAGCCTGTTGGATCAGGCGATCCACGACGCTGGGGATACCCAGCTGCCTTGTCCCGCCTTTGGGCTTGGGGATTTCGACGGCACGTACACCTTGCGGGTGGTACTCGCCTGCCAACAACCGAGCCTTGAGGGTCGGCCAATACTGTTTCACGTAGCCTGACAAATGCTCGACCGTCATGCCATCGGCACCCGGCGCGCCTTTGTTGCTGACTACGCGTTGGTACGCACGTCTGAGGTTGGCGGGTGCAAGCACCCGCTCCATCAGCGTGTCCGGCTCCGCGTTCGTCCACGTCACAGACGCCGCCGATACCTGTGCGCT
>NZ_JBEOPV010000017.1:0-127047 GCF_040310425.1 Pseudomonas sp. 65/3-MNA-CIBAN-0223 | reverse complement strand
GAAGATTTTGATACGGCCAAGCTTTTCAGCGAAAAACACCTGCTGAAAGCTTGACCGGTAACAGAGTATCTACAGGATCGTGCCTGGCTGCGGTTTTGTAGGAGCTGCCGAAGGCTGCGATCTTTTGATGTGTTGGTTAGGTTTCTGTTGGAGTCTGGCAATGCCGCTACGCGAAGAATGTCTGTGGGAAAAACTGACGCCGCAAAGGCCCGACAATGCTTCGCTCAAAGGCGAGGTCAAGGCCGATGTCTGCGTGATTGGCGCGGGCTTCACCGGGCTGTCGGCGGCGGTGCATCTGCTGGAGCAGGGCAAGACGGTCTGTGTGCTGGAAGCGCATCGGGCCGGGCATGGCGGTTCCGGGCGTAACGTCGGCCTGGTCAACGCCGGTATGTGGATCCCGCCTGACGAGATCGAAGCCGGGTTCGGCGAGGCAGTGGGCAGTCAGCTCAATCGCATGCTCGGTGCAGCGCCGTCCCTGGTGTTCAGCCTGGTCGACAAGTACAACATCGATTGCCAATTGCGCCGCGAAGGCACGCTGCACATGGCGCATAACGCCCGTGGCGAAGCGGATCTGCGCAGTCGTGAAGAACAATGGAAACGTCGCGGCGCGCCTGTGGAATTGTTGACAGGCCAGGCCTGCGAGCAAGCCACCGGTACCCGCAAAATTGCCGCCGCACTGCTGGATCGGCGTGCCGGTACGATTAACCCGATGGCCTACACCAGTGGCCTGGCCAAGGCAGCCATTGGCCTGGGCGGGCAGCTGTTCGACCATTCAGCGGTGACTCGGCTGGAGCGTCAGGGCCAGAAATGGTCGGTGCAGACTGCGCAGGGTTCGGTGTTGGCCGAACAGGTGGTCATCGCGTCCAACGCATACACCGAGGGCGACTGGACCGAACTGCGGCGTAATTTCTTTCCCGGTTATTACTACCAGGTGGCGTCAGTCCCGCTGACTGAAGAAGCCGCGCAACAGATCCTGCCCGGTGGCCAGGGGTCCTGGGATACCCGGCAAGTGCTCAGCAGTATTCGTCGCGATAAAGACGGGCGTCTGCTGCTCGGTAGCCTCGGCAACGGCAATCAAAAGCCGGTGTGGTTCCTCAAGGCGTGGGCGGATCGGGTACAGCAGCATTACTTCCCCTATCTCAAGCCGGTGGAGTGGGAGTGCACCTGGACCGGCTGCATCGCCTTCACCCCGGATCACCTGATGCGCCTGTTCGAACCAGCGCCCGGAATTGTGGCAGTCACCGGATACAACGGGCGCGGGGTCACCACGGGGACGGTGGTTGGCAAGGCGTTTGCCGATTACCTGTGTAACGGCAATCCTCAGGCGTTGCCGATTCCGTTTGCACCCATGCAACCCCTGACAGGCGTGGGCATACGCAGTTGCCTCTACGAGGCGGGCTTCTCGCTGTATCACGCAGGCCAGTGCCTGCGCATCGTCATTTGATTGTTGAAAGATGTTACTGAAAAGCGGCGCTTTTTCGAGCAGCGACTAGCCTGTAATGGTGCGGGTTGTAGCAGTCCCGCACCAGCGGTGTGCACTTCGGTGACGCACGATGTTACAGGCTGGTTGCACGTCGTTTGGTGTCGCGGTTGCAATGATGGCGCGGGCGGGTTGCGCCTTCTGGAATTAATGGTTTTACCTTCTGCGGTTTAGACGGTTGCACGCCCAATGAAGACGGGTTCAAAACAGTCGGAATAACAATAACTCAGCGACTTTTTCAAGAATAAAAAACCGATGGCACGGCCCTTGCTCTGAGCATTCAGTGAAGTCGCAGTGCCAACTAAAAAAAACCTTGGAGCACCACCTCATGTCCCAGACGTTTTACAAGAAAGGCTTTCTGGCCCTCGCAGTGGCAGCTGCGTTGGGTGTTTCTGCGTTTGCACAAGCTGATGTGAAAATCGGTGTGGCGGGTCCCATGACTGGCGCTAACGCGGCATTTGGCGAGCAGTACATGAAGGGTGCACAGGCTGCGGCCGATGCGGTCAACGCAGCAGGCGGCGTCAACGGGGAAAAAATCGTACTGGTGAAGGGCGATGACGCCTGCGAACCGAAACAGGCTGTGACGGTCGCCAAGGACCTGACCAACCAGAAAGTGGCAGGCGTGGTCGGCCATTTCTGCTCCTCGTCGACAATCCCGGCCTCCGAGATCTACGACGAAGCGGGCATTATCGCCATCACCCCGGGTTCCACCAACCCACAGGTGACCGAGCGCGGCTTGAGCGCCATGTTCCGTATGTGCGGGCGTGACGACCAACAGGGCATCGTCGCTGGCGATTACATTGTCGATGTGCTCAAGGGCAAAAAAGTGGTCGTGCTGCACGACAAGGACACCTACGGCCAGGGCCTGGCTGATGCTACCAAGGCTCAACTGGTCAAGCGCGGCGTTACGCCAGTGCTGTATGAAGGCCTGACCCGCGGCGAAAAAGACTTCAGCACCATTGTTACCAAAGTCCGCGGCGCTGGCGCCGATGTCGTCTACTTCGGTGGCCTGCACCCTGAAGCCGGTCCTCTGGTTCGCCAGCTGCGTGAGCAAGGCCTGAAAGACGTCAAGTTCATGTCCGATGACGGCATCGTGACCGACGAACTGGTGACCACCGCTGGCGGTCCGCAATTCGTTGATGGCGTGCTGATGACTTTCGGCGCTGATCCGCGCCTGCTGCCAGACAGCAAGGCTGTGGTGGATGCGTTCCGCAAAGCTGGCACCGAGCCTGAAGGCTACACCCTGTACGCCTACGCTTCGGTTCAGACCCTGGCGGCAGCGTTCAACGGCGCCAAGTCCAACAGTGGCGAAAAAGCGGCTGAGTGGCTGAAGAAGAACCCGGTCAAGACTGTCATGGGTGAAAAGACCTGGGACAGCAAGGGCGACCTGAAAGTCTCCGACTACGTGGTTTACCAGTGGGACAAGGATGGCAAATACCACCAGCTGGAAAAACAGAAGTAAGGGCTGACTCGATCGGCTGAATCCACAGTTCCCCTGTAGGAGCGAGCTTGCTCGCGATGACGGACTGACAGGCAACGCATTCGTTGAATGTTAAACCGCAATCGCGAGCAAGCTCGCTCCTACAGGGGGGCGGTGGTGTGAAGTCTGATCCTGACTGACATTGCTCCGACGTATATCTGTATTTTCCTTAGAAGAACCGCGCACCGACGGTGCGCAGGTTCTCACTGCGTGAGATTGCGTTATGGATGGTATTTTCCTGCAGCAACTGGTCAACGGCCTGACCCTCGGGTCGGTCTATGGCCTGATCGCCATCGGCTACACAATGGTCTATGGCATCATTGGCATGATCAACTTCGCCCATGGCGAGGTTTACATGATTTCCGCTTACCTCGCGGCGATCAGTCTGGCTCTGCTGGCATACTTCGGTATTGAATCCTTCCCGCTGCTGATGCTCGGCACGCTGATCTTCACCATCATCGTCACGGCGGTGTATGGCTGGGTCATCGAGCGCGTCGCCTATAAACCCCTGCGTAACTCCACCCGCCTGGCACCGCTGATCAGCGCCATCGGCATCTCCCTGATCCTGCAAAACTATGCACAGATCGCCCAGGGCGCCAAGCAACAAGGCGTACCCACCCTGCTTACGGGGGCCTGGCGTGTCGAGGTCGGCACAGGTTTTGTGCAACTGACCTACACCAAGGTGTTCATTCTGGTCGCAGCATTTGCCGGCATGGCGTTGCTGACCTACATCATCAAGTACACCAAGCTCGGCCGCATGTGCCGCGCGACCCAGCAAGACCGCAAGATGGCCTCGATCCTGGGGATCAACACCGACCGGGTGATTTCCTACGTGTTCATCATCGGTGCAGCCATGGCAGCCCTGGCCGGCGTGCTGATCACCATGAACTACGGCACTTTCGACTTCTATGCCGGCTTCATCATCGGGATCAAGGCGTTTACCGCTGCGGTACTCGGCGGGATTGGCTCGCTACCGGGAGCGATGCTCGGCGGGATCATTCTCGGGATCTCCGAGTCGCTGTTCTCCGGCCTGGTCAACTCGGACTACAAAGACGTCTTCAGCTTCTCGCTGCTCGTTCTCGTTCTGGTCTTTCGGCCCCAAGGCCTGCTCGGCCGTCCTCTTGTGTCGAAGGTGTAAGCGATGTCTTCAACCACTAAAAAAACCATTGATCTCAAAAGAAGCCTGGTTGACGCGATTCTTGCCGGTCTGGTTGCCCTGATTGTGTTCGGCCCGATTGTCGGCGTGGTCCTCGACGGATACGGCTTCAATCTGGAAACGACGCGCGTGGCCTGGATTGTCGCGATCGTCATGGCGGGGCGCTTTGCCCTGAGCCTGTTCCTGCAGACCCCCAAAGGCCTGAAAATCCTCGAAGGTTTTGAAAGCACCGGCTCCGGCGTGCACGTGCTGCCACCGGATTACAAATCACGGTTGCGCTGGATAATCCCGCTGTTGATTGTCATCGCCGTAGTCTTCCCGTTTTTCTCCAACTCCTACCTGCTGGGCGTGGTCATCCTCGGCCTGATCTACGTGCTGCTCGGCCTCGGCTTGAACATCGTGGTCGGTCTGGCCGGCCTGCTCGACCTTGGCTACGTGGCGTTCTACGCCATTGGCGCCTACGGCCTGGCACTCGGTTACCAGTACCTGGGCCTGGGCTTCTGGACGGTACTGCCGCTGGCGGCGATCATGGCGGGCCTGGCCGGTTGCATCCTCGGTTTCCCGGTATTGCGCCTGCACGGCGACTACCTGGCGATCGTGACCCTGGGGTTTGGTGAAATCATCCGGCTGGTCCTCAACAACTGGCTGTCGTTGACCGGTGGCCCGAACGGCATGGCTGCACCTCTGCCGACGTTCTTCGGCCTGGAGTTCGGCAAGCGCGCCAAAGATGGCGGGGTGCCTTTCCACGAGTTCTTCGGCATCGCCTACAACCCGGACGTGAAGTACTACTTCATCTATGCGGTGTTGTTCCTGGTGGTCCTGGCCGTGCTGTACATCAAGCATCGTCTGGTCAAGATGCCCGTCGGCCGTGCCTGGGAAGCCTTGCGCGAAGATGAAATCGCCTGCCGGTCCATGGGCCTGAACCACGTACTGGTCAAGCTCTCGGCTTTTACCATCGGTGCGTCGACTGCGGGTCTGGCCGGGGTGTTCTTCGCCACTTATCAAGGCTTCGTCAACCCGACCTCGTTCACCTTCTTCGAATCGGCGCTGATCCTGGCCATCGTGGTCCTGGGTGGGATGGGCTCGACCATCGGCGTGGTGATTGCAGCCTTCGTACTGACCGTTGCGCCGGAGCTGCTGCGTGGGTTCGCAGAGTACCGGGTGCTGTTGTTCGGCATCCTGATGGTGCTGATGATGATCTGGCGACCGCGCGGCCTGATCCGGATCAGCCGTACCGGTGTGACCCCGCGTAAAGGAGTAGCGCCATGAGCGAAGTCGTCCTCTCGGTCGAAAAACTGATGATGCACTTTGGCGGCATCAAGGCGTTGAGCGATGTCAGCCTCAAAGTGCACCGCAACTCGATCTTCGCCCTGATCGGCCCCAACGGCGCAGGCAAGACGACGGTGTTCAACTGCCTTACCGGCTTCTACAAGGCGTCTGGCGGCAAAATCGAGCTCAATGTGCGGGGTGAACGCACCAACGTCATCCAGCTGCTTGGGGAGTCCTTCAAACCGACCGATTTCGTGTCGCCAAAATCTTTCCTCAGCCGCATGTACTACAAGATGTTCGGCGGCACCCACCTGGTAAACCGTGCCGGCCTGGCGCGCACTTTCCAGAACATTCGCCTGTTCAAGGAAATGTCGGTGCTGGAAAACCTCCTGGTGGCCCAGCACATGTGGGTCAACCGCAATATGCTGGCCGGCATCCTGAACACCAAGGGTTACCGCAAGGCGGAAAGTGATGCCCTGGACCATGCGTTCTATTGGCTGGAGGTCGTGGACCTGGTGGATTGCGCCAACCGCCTGGCCGGCGAGTTGTCCTATGGCCAGCAACGCCGTCTGGAAATTGCCCGGGCCATGTGCACGCGGCCGCAGATCATCTGCCTCGACGAACCGGCCGCCGGCCTCAACCCTCAGGAAACCGAAGCGCTGAGCGCGATGATCCGGCTGCTGCGCGACGAGCATGATCTGACCGTGGTGCTGATCGAACACGACATGGGCATGGTAATGAGCATTTCCGACCACATTGTGGTGCTGGACCACGGCATCGTCATTGCCGAAGGCGGACCGGAAGCGATTCGCAACGATCCGAAAGTGATTGCGGCCTACCTGGGCGCTGATGAAGAGGAGTTGGTATGACTCAACCGATCCTCGAGCTAAAGGAGCTGGACGTGTTCTACGGGCCGATCCAGGCCCTGAAAAAAGTCTCGCTGCACATCAACGAAGGTGAAACCGTCAGCCTCATCGGCTCCAACGGTGCCGGCAAGTCGACCCTGCTGATGTCAATCTTCGGCCAGCCCCGTGCGGCTGACGGACAGATCATCTACCAGGGCGTCGACATCACCCATAAGTCGTCCCACTACATTGCGTCCCATGGCATTGCGCAGTCGCCGGAAGGCCGGCGGGTGTTCCCCGACATGACCGTCGAGGAAAACCTGCTGATGGGTACCATCCCGATTGGCGACAAGTACGCCAAAGAAGACATGCAGCGCATGTTCGAGCTGTTTCCGCGGCTCGAAGAGCGGCGTACCCAGCGGGCCATGACCATGTCCGGCGGCGAGCAGCAAATGCTCGCCATCGCCCGGGCGTTGATGAGCCGGCCGAAGTTGCTGCTGCTGGATGAGCCGAGCCTGGGCCTGGCGCCGATTGTGGTGAAGCAGATCTTCTCGACCTTGCGAGAGTTGGCGAGTACCGGCATGACCATTTTCCTGGTCGAGCAGAACGCCAACCACGCGCTCAAGCTGTCGGACCGGGCGTACGTGATGGTCAACGGTGAGATCCGCCTCACAGGCACCGGCAAGGAGCTGCTGGTGAACGAGGAGGTGCGTAACGCTTATCTGGGCGGGCATTGATTCATTGCCGAGATATCAACAGCCCCGACGAGCGATCGTCGGGGCTTTTTTATCTTCACTGCTGCCGGACCCTGTGGGAGCGCGCCTGCTCGCGACAGGGGAATGTCAGTCGAAAAACGTCCCGCAGGACGACCGCTATCGCGAGCAGGCTCGCTCGCGCAGGTGCAGGCTGCGCGGTATTTCGAAATTGTGGAAAACAATATTCACGAGCTCTTAAACCGCGACATAAAGCCGCTGCAAATAGTTGTTTTGTCACGGTTTTGACTTGTCCCCGTTTGCTGTGGAACTGGCTGTGAATAACGTGGGAGTAGCTGGCTGAGAGCCACGGTAATCAAGGCCTGTAGCAAGGTGGTTGTTATTTGATCAGGCATTTTTGGCGGTTGGTTGGCCGGCTTTGTCAACCATTTTGTTGGACGTTGAATGGGTCTAAATCCAAGCCGGTCACCCTGTGGATAAGTCTGTGGTTAAACTCTGGAAAGACTCGGCTGAGGGCCGTAGTTACTGGCTTGGAGCCATCGTCTATTACGCAGCTGGATCGTGCAAAATGCCATGGGCTACAACGCCCGTGGTCGAGGGTCAAGCTAAAAACTTTGCGATCTGCCCGCAAAGCCTTGTACACAGCGGCTTGCGGCTTTTTGACTTGCCCCCGTTAACTGTGGACCTGCCTGTGGATAACGTGCGCGTACATGGCTGCAAGCCAGGCAGGCCATGGCTTGGCGCTGGTTGGTCGTTTTTTGTACAGTGGCTCGATGTTGCCGGTGCCTGCAAGGCAGGGCATGCTGCCGGCTGATTATCTATTCCAATGGCTGTTCGTCAGCCGAAGCTAGGAGAACACGATGTCCGACACCCTGTTTATCACCGGCGCTACTTCCGGTTTTGGTGAAGCCTGTGCCCGTCGTTTTGCCGAGGCGGGCTGGAAACTGGTGCTGACCGGCCGTCGTGAGGAACGCCTCAACGCCCTATGTGCCGAATTGTCCAAGCAGACCGAGGTACACGGCCTGGTGCTGGATGTGCGGGATCGCCAGGCCATGGAGGACGCGATTGCCAACTTGCCGCCGTCTTTCGCCACATTGCGCGGCCTGATCAACAATGCGGGCCTGGCTTTAGGGGTCGATCCTGCGCCCAAGTGTGATCTCGATGACTGGGACACCATGGTCGACACCAACGTCAAGGGCTTGATGTACAGCACCCGCCTGCTGTTACCGCGCCTGATCGCCCACGGTCGTGGTGCTGGCATCATCAACGTGGGTTCCGTTGCCGGTAACTATCCGTATCCGGGCAGCCACGTGTATGGCGCGACCAAGGCCTTCGTCAAACAGTTCTCCCTGAGCTTGCGCTGCGACCTCCAGGGCACTGGCGTGCGCGTGAGCAACATCGAGCCGGGCATGTGCGAAAGCGAGTTTTCGCTGGTGCGTTTCGCGGGTGACCAGGAGCGCTACAACGCGACCTACGCCGGCGCCGAGGCGATTCAACCGCAGGACATCGCCGATACTATTTTCTGGGTGCTTAATGCGCCGGCGCACATCAACATCAATAGTCTTGAGCTGATGCCGGTGAGCCAGACCTGGGCTGGGTTTGCCATTCATCGTGATGGCGGCAAGGCTTGATCCTGAGTGATGGCCATCGCGAGCAAGCTTTGCTCCCACGGGAGAAAGCTTGCTCGCAGTGAAGGCTGTCACCTGCAGGAGCAAAGCTTGCTCGCGATGACGGCTGCCGGATTAGCCCAGATAGTCCGCCAGCCCGCGATAACAGGTCGCCAGATGATAGGGCGTGGTTGAAGGCATATCCTTGCGGCTCACCTGGCCCAGTTCATCACGACACTCATGCCAGCCTCCGGCATGCAGGAAGTTCTGCTGCAAGGCCAGGAGTTGACGCTGCACTGCGGCTTCGGCGTCTGGCCTCAAGGTCAGCGCACGCAGGTATTCCGCCTGGGCCCAGATGCGCTGGGTGGCGTCCCTGGCCTTGCCGTTAAGGTCGAGCATGGCCTTGACGGCGCCTGAGTGTGGATCCACCCCCGATTGTTTGGTGAAGGCGAACGCCCGCTCCAGTGAGCCGTGCAGCTGCGAGCCGCGCAGCAGCGGTGACGATTCGAGCAGGAAGTACCATTCAAACTGGTGCCCCGGTTCATACCAGTTATCCACAGCGCCCAGCGGCTTCTCCATCAGTACGCCTTGCTGCGGATCGATGAAACGTTGCTGCATGGCTGTGCATAACGTCACCAGCATGCTTTGCACAGCGTCGTCCTGACGTGCCGCCAGCGTCGCCAGGAAGGCTTCTGCCAAGTGCATCAGGGGGTTCTGCAAGGGCCCGGTTTGCAGCGATGACCAGTCGCGCTCCAGACACGCCTCGTACAGGCCGTCGCCTGTTGCGAAGCGCTGCGCAATCACCTCCAGCGCGGTATCGAGCAGGTGCCCGACTGAAGGCTCGCGCACCTTGTCCCAGTAGTGTGCACAGGCGAACAAGATGAACGCGTGGGTGTAGAGGTCTTTGCGCTGGTCCAGTGGCGCGCCCAGCGCGTCGATGCTGTAGAACCAGCCACCGTGTTCGGCGTCGTGGAAGTGTCGTTGCAGAGAACTGAACAGCTGCGCGCTGCGTTCTTCGGCGGCAGGCACCTGGCCGATCAGGCTGGAAAACACATACAGCTGCCGCGCGCACGCCATCGCCCGATAACGCTGCGGTGGCAGTGGCGAGTGTTCGGCATCCAGTGCCTCGTAGGGCAGGGCCAGTTCAGCGTTCCAGCCGGGGCCTTGCCACAGTGGCACGATCACTTCCTGGAAATGCTGCTGCACCGAGGCGAACAGGGCGGTCAATTCTGGCTGGGAGGCGGAGCGGGAAACAGGCTGCATTGGCTGGCGTCGTCACGGCAGGGGCGATTGCGCGACATGTTAGCAGGCCTGAGAGATGCGGTGTCTGTCAGGCCGCCATCGCGGGCAAGCCCGGCTCCTACAGGACCCGGGCTGGAATCCGGTTAGGGGTGTTCACAACCCCATAGGGGATCCGGCCTGGAACCCCATTGTCCGTCTCCACCAAACCCTGTGGGAGCCGAGCTTGCTCGCGATGAGGCCTGCCCAGGCCATACAGAACTCAGCCCGCCAGCAACCAGGCCCCGGTCACCGCCGAGGCCGCACCTGCCAGCCTGACCAGTGGCGCCGCTGCCTGCGGCAACACTCGAACCACCGCATAACCTGCGGCATGCAATGCCGCCGTCGCCAGGACAAATCCGGCCGCGTAAGTCCATGGGCTGGACATGTCGGGCAGTTCCAGGCCATGGGCCACGCCATGAAACAGTGCAAACAAAGCCGTTGCCCCGACCGCCATGGCCAAAGGGGGACGTACCGCCAAAGCCACTGCCAGACCCAGGGCCAGCACCGACGCCGCGATCCCGCTTTCCAGCGCAGGCATACTCAAACCTTCAAAGCCCAATATCCCGCCAAGCAACATGGTGCCGACGAAAGTGCAAGGCAGTGCCCAGCGCGCGGCGCCTTGCTGCTGCGTCGCCCACAAACCCACGGCAACCATCGCCAGCAAGTGATCAAGGCCACCGATCGGGTGGCTGATACCCGCGATCCATCCATTGTCGCCATGGCCCGGGTGGGCAAAGGCGACAGCCGGTGTCAGCAGCAGCACGATGGCGCCGAGAATGCGTTTGAGTGTCATGTAGAGCTTCCTTGTTGAAAATGTGAAAGGGTCAGGCCGCGGTCAGCAGGCCCTGACGCTCGATGAAAGCGATGATTTCTTCCAGGCCCTGGCCGGTTTTCTGGTTGCTGAAGACGAACGGCTTGCCGTTACGCATGCGTGTGGTATCGCTGTCCATCAACGTCAAGGACGCGCCTACCAATGGCGCGAGATCGATCTTGTTGATCACCAGCAAGTCGGACTTACAGATCCCCGGCCCGCCCTTGCGTGGCAGCTTGTCGCCGGCCGATACGTCGATCACGTAGATGGTCAGGTCGGACAGCTCGGGGCTGAAGGTTGCCGAAAGGTTGTCGCCGCCGGACTCCACCAGGATCAGATCCAGCCCCGGGAAACGCCGGTTCAACTGATCCACCGCCTCAAGATTGATCGAAGCGTCCTCGCGGATTGCGGTGTGCGGGCAGCCGCCGGTTTCCACGCCAATGATGCGTTCCGGGGCCAAGGCTTCGTTGCGCACCAGGAAATCGGCGTCTTCGCGGGTATAGATATCGTTGGTCACCACTGCGAGGTTGTAGCGATCACGCAGGGCCAGGCACAGGGCCAGGGTCAGGGCCGTTTTGCCGGAGCCGACCGGGCCGCCGATCCCTACGCGCAAGGGTTGTGTATTCATGTGATTCTCCTAGGAACGGAATAGACGGCTGTACTGGCGCTCGTGGGCCATGCACGCCAGGGACAGGCCGATAGCGGCGCTGCCATAGTGTTCAGGGGTAATACGCGTGGCGTTTTGCTGGCCCTGCTGCAGAAGGGGCAGCAATTGGCTGGTAAGCCGCTGGGCGGCCTGCTGGCCAAGGGGCAGGGTTTTCATCAACACCGCCAATTGGTTTTCCAGCCAGCTCCACAGCCAGGCGGCCAAAGCGTCCTGCGGGCTGATCTGCCAGGCGCGAGCGGCCAAGGCCCAGCCCAGGGCCAGGTGGGGTTCCGGGCGCTGTTCAAGAAAGGCCCGTGCCGGTGGATCAAGCTCGGGCAAGCCATTGAGCAACTGCTGCAGGGAATAACCCATCTGCCGACTTTCCTGATGCAACTCGCGGGTTTCGCGGCTGGCGCGGTGCTCCTCGCAGCGTTGCAGCAATTCGCCCCAGTTGTCGGCGGCGGCCGCCTCGCAATGAGCCAGTAGCAGCGGCGCTTCAAAACGAGCCAGGTTGAGCAGCAACTGGTCGCTGATCCATTGGCGGGCGCTGTCCGGGTCATGGACCCGGCCATTGTCCACCGCCATTTCCAGTCCCTGGGAATAGCTGTAGCCGCCAATCGGCAATTGCGGACTTGCCAGGCGCAGCAGCGCCCAGGCCGGATTCATAAACGCACGCCGAACTGGTGCAGTTTCGGCGGGTAGTTGAAATCTTCATCGCCGTGGCGCGAGTGGTGATGGCCGCCGCCGTAAGCACCGTGTTCCGGCTGGAACGGCGCTTCGATGTTTTCGACCTTGGCATCCAGCTGTTCAAGCATGGCCTTGAGCACGTAATCATCGAGCAGGCGCAGCCAACCGTCGCCGACTTGCAGCGCAACGTGGCGATTGCCGAGGTGATAGGCCGCACGGGTCAGTTCGAAGGCGTTGGCGCAGGTGACGTGCAGCAGTTGTTCGGGACGGGCGCAGACGCGCACGATGCGGCCGTCTTCAGCCTGCAGGCATTCGCCGTCATACAGCGGCGGCTGACCGCGCTCCAAAAACAACCCGACGTCTTCCTGTTCGGCACTGAAACAGCGCAAACGGCTTTTGCTCCGGGCTTCGAAGGTCATGTGCAACTCGGCGGCCCAGACGGGTTGAGGGTCGATCCTGCGATGAATCACCAGCATCGGAAAACTTCCAGCAATGAACGATAGTCATGCTAGAGCAAGGGGCTTGCCAGATCGGCGGCGTGTAGGAAATAGCTGTCGGAAGCGTAGTAAATATCTTAACTGCTCGACTGTTTTGCCTGATGTTGGTGCGCTGCATTTTGGTGCTGCACCATGTTGTGGCGAATTGCCTAAGTCACCTATTCGGTGCTGCCAAGTCCTTGCCAGTGCTTGAGGCCGATAAAGATGAAACGCAATTGCTGGGTAATTTTTGCCTGCGGCGTTAGGTGATCAGGCAGGGCTTGGGCCGGCGGGTCGATGATGTCCGGCAAAGTGGCAAATACGCTTTTGACGATCAGGTCGGCCATGACATTCAGGCCGGCGAGGTCCAGATGCTGCAGTTTTGGCATCAGCGACAGATCTGACGCAAGGTCTGAGCTGATGTCCTCACGCAAACGGCCAATGGCCTGGCGAACCGGTAGCGAACCGCCATACTGCTCGCGCGCCAGAAACAGGAATTGCGAGCGATTGGCTGAAACTACGTCGAGAAATATGCGCACCGACGCATCGATAATGCCGCCCATGACAAACTCATTGTGGCGCACCAGGCGAATGGTTTCGCGGAAGGTCTGGCCGACTTCGCTGACCAGTACCAGGCCCAATTCATCCATGTCGGCGAAATGTCGATAAAACCCGGTAGGCACAATGCCGGCGGTCTTGGCCACTTCGCGCAGGCTCAGGCTGCCGAATCCGCGGCCGCATTCCATCAGGTGGCGGGCAGCGTCCATCAAGGCACTACGGGTTTGTTGTTTCTGTTCGGCGCGGGGCAGCATCGGCAGGGTGATTTCTGGACAGGGACAGCGACGCACTCTAGCAAATCGGCTTTGCCTGCGTCGAACGACTATCGAGGGGTAAAGCGGGGGATTTGCTACTTTCAGAAAGTCAAAAGCCCAATCGACAGACTGGGCTTTTTTTCAGGGCCGCCATGGGCTCAGCTCAAGGCGCTGTTGCGTTCGATTACACGGTCACCACCACCTTCGGCAAGGGTCTGGCCTTGTGGGGTACGATCGGAACCGTCGGCAGCCAGGGTTTGACCTTGTGGAGTGCGATCGGAACCGTCAGCAGCCAGGGTTTGACCTTGTGGAGTGCGATCGGAACCGTCAGCAGCCAGGGTTTGGCCTTGTGGCGTACGATCGGAACCGTCAGCAGCCAGGGTCTGGCCTTGTGGAGTGCGGTCCGAGCCGTCCTGGGTGATCAGGCCTTTTTCTTTCAAACGATCGTTACCGCCTTCAGCCAGGGTCTGGCCTTGTGGAGTGCGATCCGAACCGTCGGCAGCGATGGTTTGGCTGAATACCGAGCGGCTGTCTTTGACTTGTGGGGTAGCCTGGTCAGCAGCTGGCAGAGCGAAAGCGGTGCTGGCCAGCATGGAAAGGGTCAGGCTTAGCAGTAATTGGCGTTTCATGATGGGTTGCTCCTTGGGGGGGCGATAAAGTGGGTACGAGGTCAATGCTACTCTCGATAAGTCGATATAAAAGTTCATAAACGCAATGGTAATAATCAACGGAATTGATTGTTCTGCGAAATGGCTCTAGACCGGGCGTTTCCGGCGGGTGTTTTCGCACCGGGGTGGGTATTTTCGACTCACACGTGCGACGTAAAAGTGCGGTGTCGGTAACGCCTTATCGAGTGGGCAGTCTGTCCCGGGACGATTATTTGAGGATTAATCGGGATTTCGGTTAAACCTGCGGGCCATTTTTCAGTCGTAGATCTCATGACAGGCCGGTTCTGGCCTGCATTTCAAAACGTGCGTCGCGGTCAGGGCGCTCAGTCGTATCAAGGAGCCCTGTGCAATGACGCGCACTCGAAAAGTAATTGCCTGGACCCTCGCCAGCTTGTTAGTCCTGCTGGCGGTGCTGGTTTTGATCATCGTGTTCTTCGATTGGAACCGCATTAAACCCCCGCTCAATGCCAAGGTGTCCGAGGAGTTGCACCGTCCGTTCGCCATCAACGGCAACCTGGCTGTGGTCTGGCAGCGCGAGCCCGAGGAAGGCGGCTGGCGCGCGTGGGTGCCCTGGCCGCATGTGGTGGCCGAGGACCTGAGCCTGGGCAACCCCGAGTGGTCGAAGCAGCCCCAGATGGTCACGCTCAAGCGCGTGGAGTTGCGCATTTCGCCCCTGGCCTTGCTGGCGCAGCGTGTGGTCATCCCGAGAATTGACCTGACCGGGCCCAATGCCGATCTGCAGCGCCTGGCCGACGGTCGTGCGAACTGGACGTTCCAGTTCGATCCCAAGGATCCCGATGCCGAACCGTCCAGTTGGGTGGTGGACATTGGCGCCATTGGTTTCGACAAGGGCCACGTTACCCTCGATGACCAGAGCCTGAAAACCCAACTTGATGTGCTGATCGATCCACTCGGCAAGCCAATCCCGTTCAGCGATATCGTCGGCGAAAAGGCGGCAAAGACTGCGCAGGACAAGGGCGCTGCGCCGCAGGATTACGCGTTTGGTATCAAGATCAAGGGTCAATATCACCAGCAAAAGCTCAACGGCGAAGGCAAGATCGGCGGCTTGCTGGCGTTGCAGGACTCAGACAGACCGTTTCCACTGCAGGCCAAGGTTAATATTGCCGACACCCGGGTGGAACTCGCCGGCACCCTGACCGATCCGCTTAACCTTGGCGCACTGGATCTACGCCTGAAGCTGGCGGGCGCGAGCCTGGGCAACCTGTATCCACTGACGGGCGTCACACTTCCGGACACCCCGCCTTATGCTACGGACGGCCATTTGATCGCCAAGCTGCATGAGCCTGGCGGTGCGCTGTTCCGCTATGAAGAATTCAACGGCAAGATTGGCGAAAGCGATATTCACGGCAGCCTGGCCTACCTGGCCGGTAAGCCACGACCCAAACTCAGCGGCGCACTGGTTTCCAACCAATTGCTGTTTGCCGACCTCGCGCCGCTGATTGGTGCGGATTCCAACGCCAAACAGAAAGCACGTGGTGGCGAAAGCAAGCAGCCGACCGACAAGGTGCTGCCAGTCGAGGAGTTCAAGACTGAACGCTGGCGCGACATGGACGCGGATGTCGAATTCACCGGCAAGCGCATCGTCCACAGCGAAAAACTGCCCTTTAACGACCTGTACACCCACCTGGTGCTTACCGACGGAGTGCTCAGCCTGGAACCCCTGCGTTTCGGCGTGGCGGGCGGCAAGCTGGATGCGCAGATTCGCCTGAACGGCCGTACCGAGCCCCTGGAGGGCCAGGCAAAGCTGACCGCGCGGGGCTTCAAGCTCAAGGAGCTGTTCCCGACCTTCGAACCGATGAAAACCAGTTTCGGCGAGCTTAATGGCGATGCCGACATCACCGGGCGGGGCAATTCGGTCGCCAAACTCCTCGCGACCTCCAACGGCAATCTGAAGATGCTGATCAACGATGGTGCGATCAGTCGTGAGCTGATGGAACTGGCCGGATTGAATGTGGGTAACTATATAGTCGGCAAGATCTTTGGTGACAAAGAGGTGAAGATCAACTGCGCGGCGGCCGACTTCGATATCAAGACGGGCCTGGCGACGACGCGCCTGTTTGTATTTGATACCGAGAACGCGATCATCTATATCGATGGCACGGCAAACATGGCGACCGAGCAACTGGACCTGGCGATTACCCCGGAATCCAAGGGCTGGCGCTTGATCTCCCTGCGATCTCCCCTGTACGTGCGGGGCAAGTTCATCAAGCCGGATGCGGGTGTGAAGGCGGTACCACTGTTATTGCGTGGTGCCGGCATGGTGGCCCTGGGTGTGATAGCCGCCCCGGCCGCCGGCTTGCTGGCACTGATTGCACCTAGCGGGGGTGAGCCGAATCAGTGCGCGCCACTGCTTGAGCAGATGAAGGCGGGCAAGGCGCCGAAAACTGTAAAGAACTAGGCTGGTGTTGAGGAAGGGCGAGCCTTATCGTCGCTTGGGGGCGATAAGGCTCGTGGGGTTAGAGGTCCTTCAAAATATCGGCCATGTCATCCGCGTGCTCTTCTTCCTGAGCCAGGATGTCTTCGAAAATACGCCGGGTAGTCGGGTCTTTCTCTCCGATGTATTGAATGATTTCCCTGTAGCTATCTATGGCAATTCGCTCGGCCACCAGGTCTTCATAGACCATCTCTTTCAGTGAGTTGCCAGCGACGTATTGCGCATGAGAATTGCGGGACAGCGTGTCAGGGTTGAATTCCGGTTCGCCACCCAGTTGCACAATGCGCTCGGCAAGCCTGTCGGCGTGCTGGCCTTCCTGTTTGGCGTGTTCGAGAAACTCCTCGGCCGCAACGTGGGCTTTCAAGCCGTTGGCCATGAAGTAGTGGCGCTTGTAACGCAACACGCACACCAGTTCAGTGGCCAGCGACTCATTGAGCAGGCGCAGCACTTCGTCGAGGTTGGCGCTGTAGCTTTCGGTCACCGCACCGTTTTCGACGTTCTGCCGGGCGCGGGCGCGGAGGGTGGTTACATCAGACAAATGCATGTCGCTCATCTCGTTCTCCTGGAGGCTAATCCGGTTGGCGTCACGGCTCTGGGGGACGTGATCGCTACTTAAAGTGTGAGTAATGAGTGCGGTGAAAAGTTTTACGGGATTGTCGGCTGTCCGTCCGATGCGCTCTGACGTGGCATCAGGCCCGACAGTCGCACTTCGTCCTGTCGCCACGAAAAGGGCGGTGTGCACCGATGGATGCCGCTTGCTTACTGCCAGGTCTCGGTCGTCGAGTTGTCATCTGTTGCAGTGATGCTTGGCTGAGGTCTTGCATCGCGCTTGCCCTACCTGTCCCTCACAAGGAAGTCCGCCCATGTCGCAAGATTCAGCCCCGCGCTATCCATTGGTGCTGGTCCCGGGAATGCTCGGGTTTGTGCGGTTGCTGCTTTATCCCTACTGGTACGGGATCATCTCGGCGTTGCGCCGCGGTGGTGCAACCGTGTTCGCGGTGCAGGTCTCTCCCCTCAATTCCAGCGAAGTTCGTGGTGAACAGTTGCTGGCGCGGATCGACGAGATTCTGCGGGAAACAGGGGCAGAGAAGGTCAACCTGATCGGCCACAGCCAGGGCTCGCTGACCGCGCGCTATGCCGCTGCCATGCGTCCCGACCGGGTGGCGTCCGTGACATCGGTGGCGGGACCCAATCATGGCTCTGAACTGGCGGACTACCTGGAAAAGCACTATCCGGCGCAGGGCGCCAAGGGGCGAGTGCTCAGCGTGTTGCTGCGGTTGATCGGTGCCTTGATGAGCCTGCTTGAAACGGGCTATCGCGGGCCGAAGTTGCCAGTCGATATCCCGGCTTCCCACCAGTCGCTGACCACGGAGGGGGTGGCGCTGTTCAATCAACGGTATCCCCAGGGCTTGCCGCTGACTTGGGGTGGCCAGGGCCCGGAACTGGTGAATGGGGTGCGGTACTACTCGTGGTCGGGCACTCTGCAACCGGGCAAGACCGATCGTGGGCGCAATCTGATTGACGGGACGAACCGCAGCTGCCGGTTATTCGCCAGGACCTTCGTCCGTGAAGCCGGGCATTGCGACGGCATGGTCGGACGCTACAGCTCGCACCTGGGCACGGTGATTGGCGACAACTATCCGCTGGATCACTTTGACATCGTCAATCAGTCGCTGGGACTGGTGGGCAAGGGCGCCGAACCGATCCGCCTGTTCGTCGAACATGCGGCGCGGCTGAAAGCGGCGGGCTTGTAAGACCAAGATCAAAAGATCGTCCGAAGGCTGCGATCTTTTTCCATCAGGCAACGCTGATTTTTCGCCCCAAAACAGTCGTCCAGCGCTCCGAGAGAATCACCCCACCCAACGTTAAAACCCCACCCACCAAGTGATACAGCGCCAACTGCTCATGCAGCACCACGGCGGCAATCAGCGCGGTAATCAACGGCAGCAAATTGAAAAACAAGGTGGTCCGGCTCGGCCCCAGGCGTACTACGGCCTGCATCCAGGCCAAAGGGGCCAGCATCGAAGCCAGCAGGCAGGCGTACAGCACCAGCGGGATATTCTGCAGCGTCGGGCCGATTTTCGGCGAGGCAATAAACAGCGGCAACAACACGACTATCGCCACCAGCACCTGCAAATACAGCAGCACCAGCGGCGGCAAGCGCAGTTGCCACTTCTTCAGCAGCGTGCTGTAGATCGCGTAAGCCAGGGTGGCCACCAGCATCATTGCATCACCCAGGTTCACTCCGTGCTCCAGCAATACCCCGAGACTGCCGGAGGACACCACGACCAGCACGCCGGCAAACGACAGCACGGCACCGGCCAGCGCCCCCGCAGTCAGGCGCTGGCCCAGGCTGGCGATCGCCATGGCCAGCGACATCAACGGCATCAGCGACAGGATGATCCCCATGTTGGTAGCCGACGTCAGCGTGGCGGCGAAGTACGCCAGGCTCTGATAAACAGCCATGCCCAGCACCCCGAGCACGAAAATTCGCCCCAGGTTCGGACGGATCAGCGGCCAGTGGGCGATGACCGGTTTAAGCATGAATGGAGTGAACAGGACACCGGCCAGCAGCCAGCGGTAGAAACCGATCTCGGCCGGAAATATCGCCCCTACGGCGAGTTTGTTGATGACGGTGTTGCCCGCCCAGATAAAGATCGCGAGCAGGGGGTAAGCGTATTGCATCAGGAACAACCAGAACATTAATGAGGGGGGATTATCCCCGCCTGCGCAGCGCATATCCATGCCGTCGGGCCTGGGGCGCAAAATGTCCGCCACAACGTGAAAGCAGGAAGGTGTAACAGGTGTTGTCTACACTCCAGCACAAGGCCGCGTTCCTCCCTGCGGCGACCAGGAGAAAACTCCATGAAGATGTTGCGTGCCCCCGTATTGATGATCGGCTTGCTGCTCTGCTCTCAGGGTTTCGCGGCCACGGCCCAACAGAACAAAATGACCACTTGCAACGCCGACGCTACGGCCAAGAGCTTGAAGGGGGATGAGCGCAAGGCCTTCATGAGCACCTGCCTGAAGGCGGCGCCGGCGGCCAACGATGACGGCAAGGCGCTGACCCCGCAGCAGGAAAAGATGAAAACCTGCAACGCCACGGCGGCCACCCAGGCGCTCAAAGGCGATGCGCGCAAGGCATTCATGAGCGAGTGCCTGAAGAAAAAATAATGCGCTGTGGGTGATGGCCTCGTCGCGGGCAGGTCTTGTTCCCGCAGGAGCGCTGCGTGTTCGCCGGATTTGCAGACACTGGAGATCGTAGTCGGAGCCGGCGGTGCGACGTTCGACTTGCCCGCGCCGAGGCCCGCAGGCCCCACACAGCCCGACAAAAGTCTCCCCCACATTTCCTAGTGCTGGGTTCGGAACGCTGGCAGACTGCCAATCCTTTTTACGCCGTTCGTTTTGAGGCTGTATGCCAACGTTTTCTCAACGCCAAGTCTTGCTGGTCATCAGTTGGGTCATCATCTTTGGTGGCTTGCTGTTGGTGATTCCCCTGCGCCTGCTGCCAAGCCTGCTGGCCGGGTTACTGGTGTTTGAACTGGTCAACATGCTGACCCCGCAGCTGCAGCGGCTGATCGAAGGTCGACGCGCCCGCTGGTTGGCGGTGGCGTTGCTGGGCACGCTGGTGGTCAGTGTGCTGGCATTGATTTTTGCCGGTGCGATCAGCTTCCTGTTGCACGAGGCGGAGAACCCCGGTGCCTCTCTCGACAAGTTCATGGGCGTGGTCGATCGCGCCCGCGGGCAGTTGCCGCCGTTCATCGATGTCTATTTGCCGGCCAGTGCTGCCGAATTCCGCGTGGCAATCGGCGAGTGGATGAGCAAACACCTGAGCGATTTGCAGCTGGTTGGCAAGGATGCGGCGCACATGTTCGTGACGCTGCTGATCGGTATGGTGCTGGGCGCGATCATCGCCCTGCAGCGGATTCCGGACCTGACCAAACGCAAGCCGCTGGCCGCCGCGCTGTTTGATCGCCTGCACCTGCTGGTGCAGGCATTCCGCAATATCGTCTTCGCGCAGATCAAGATTTCCCTGCTCAACACCTTCTTCACCGGAATCTTCCTGGCGGTGGTGCTGCCGATGTTCGGCATCCAGCTGCCATTGACCAAAACCCTGATCGTCCTGACCTTCCTGCTGGGCTTGTTGCCGGTGATTGGCAACCTGATGTCCAACACCCTGATCACCATCGTCGGCTTGTCACTGTCGATCTGGGTGGCATTGGCGGCGCTGGGTTACCTGATCGTTATCCACAAGCTCGAATACTTCCTCAACGCCCGCATCGTCGGTGGGCAGATCAGCGCCAAGTCGTGGGAGTTGCTCTTGGCGATGCTGGTGTTCGAGGCCGCATTCGGCCTGCCGGGGGTGGTGGCGGGGCCGATTTACTACGCGTATCTGAAGAGTGAGTTGAAGCAGGTGGGGATGGTTTGACCAGGTAGGGATGTGTTGCCTGATCTGACGCCATCGCGCACAAGTCGGCTCCCACAGGTTTCAGGTAAGGCACAAAACCTGTGGGAGGGTGGCTTGCCCGCGATGCAGGCGACTCGTTTTTTGATCAGTCCATGCTGCCGTAACGCTTGCTGGCCTCAATCGCCAACCCGCTACCAATGCTGCCAAAGATATTCCCTTCGACGTGCCGGGCATTGGGCAGCATGTCCGAGACGCTGGTGCGCAACGCCGGGATCCCGCTAGAACCCCCGGTAAAGAACACCGTATCCACTTGATCAACCCGCACGTTGGCGTCGTTGAGCATCTGGGTCACGCTGTTGCGCACGCGCTCCAGCAGCGCTTCGATGGCTGATTCGAACAGCGCCCGGGTCAATTCCACGCTCAAACCCGGCTCAATGCGGTCCAGCGGAACATGACGGTGCTCGGCATGGGTCAGCTGGATCTTGGTTTCTTCCACTTCCATGGCCAGCCAGTGCCCGGCGCGCTGGTCGATCAACTTGAACAGGCGGTCAATGCCGCCGGTGTCCTCGATGTCATAGCGCATGCTGCCCAGGGCCAGGGTGGACTTCTGCGAGTACACCGAGTTGATGGTGTGCCAGGTCGCCAGGTTCATGTGGTGGCTGGTGGGCATGTACGCGCCGCTCTTCATCCGGCTGCCGTAGCCGAACAGCGGCATCAGGCCTTGCAGGCTGAGCTGCTTGTCGAAATCGGTACCGCCGATGTGCACGCCGCCGGTGGCGAGAATGTCATCGTGGCGGTTGTCGTTGTGGCGACGGTCGGGCGACAGGCGCACCAGCGAGAAGTCCGAGGTACCACCGCCGATGTCGACGATCAGCACCAGCTCTTCTTTCTCGATGGTCGACTCATAGTCGAACGCGGCGGCAATCGGCTCGTACTGGAACGACACATCCTTGAAGCCAATGGCCCGGGCCACGTCGACCAGGGTGTTTTCAGCTTCCTGGTCGGCCATTTCATCGTCATCGACGAAGAACACCGGACGGCCCAGCACCACTTCCTCGAACTCCCGGCCTGCGGCGGTTTCGGCACGCTTTTTCAACTGGCCGATAAACAGCCCGAGCAGGTCCTTGAACGGCATCGCGGTGCCGAGGACGCTGGTGTCGTGCTTGATCAGTTTGGAGCCCAGCAGGCTCTTGAGCGAGCGCATCAGCCGGCCTTCGTAGCCTTCCAGGTACTCGTGCAGGGCCAGGCGGCCGTACACCGGGCGGCGTTCTTCCATATTGAAGAAGACCACCGATGGCAGGGTGATCTTGTCGTCCTCCAGCGCGATCAGCGTTTCCATGCCGGGCCGAATCCAGCCGACGGTGGAGTTGGACGTGCCAAAGTCGATACCACAGGCACGAGCTGGAGATGCGTTTTTCATGTCTTTCGAGTTCCGGTTAAAAAACGGCCGCGCAGTGTATGTCACTGCGGCACAGATTCGAAGGCCGACTATCCGCTAAATCGAAGCGAATAGCGTCTTGAAAGACTATCCTTTGCCCCAAACTTGTCTGCATCGAGCCTGCGGCGCATGCTGCGGGTGGCAGAACGAATTTGATAACGGATGGTGATCCTTAGATGGACTTCAAAGACTATTACAAGATTCTCGGTGTGGAGCCGACAGCTGACGATAAGGCCATCAAGGCGGCCTATCGCAAGCTGGCGCGCAAATATCACCCCGATGTCAGTAAGGAAAAGGACGCCGAGGCCAAATTCAAAGACGCCTCGGAGGCCTATGAAGCGCTGAAAAGCGCCGACAAACGCGCCGAATATGATGACTTGCGCAAG
The DNA here is from genome assembly GCF_040310425.1 of Pseudomonas sp. 65/3-MNA-CIBAN-0223. Taxonomy (NCBI): domain Bacteria; kingdom Pseudomonadati; phylum Pseudomonadota; class Gammaproteobacteria; order Pseudomonadales; family Pseudomonadaceae; genus Pseudomonas; species Pseudomonas sp. 65/3-MNA-CIBAN-0223. Next base: position 104,429 of record NZ_JBEOPV010000017.1, on the reverse strand, counting down.
TACGGCCAGCATGGCCAGCCATTCCAGGGCCCGCCAGGTTGGCAGGGGCGTGGGGACGGCGGCTTTGGAGGGGGTCAGGACACGGGCGATTTTTCGGACTTCTTCAGTTCGATCTTCGGCAACCGTGGTCCCGGTTTTGGTGGTGCACAGCCGGGCCGCAGTGCCGGGCGTCGAGGGCAAGACGTGGAAATGGAATTACCGGTTTTTCTGGAAGAGACCCTCTCGAACGAATCGAAGAAGGTCAGTTTCCAGGTGCCGCAGTACAACGCTGCCGGCCAGCACGTCAGTAACACCAGCAAGAGCCTGAACGTGAAGATTCCGGCCGGCGTGACCGACGGCGAGCGCATCCGGCTCAAGGGCCAGGGCGCACCGGGTGTGGGTGGCGGCGCCAATGGCGACCTGTACCTGATCATCCGTTTCGCCCCGCACCCCAAGTACGATGTCGAGGGCGAAAACCTGATCATCACGTTGCCCCTGGCCCCGTGGGAGTTGGCGCTGGGCACCGAGGTCGCAGTGCCGACCCTCACCGGCAAGATCAACCTCAAGGTCCCGGCAGGCAGCCAGAACGGCCAGCGCATGCGCGCCAAGGGCCACGGCCTGCTGAACAAGGCCGGCGAACGCGGCTACCTGTTTATCCAGCTCAAGGCCGTGATGCCCAAAGCCGCCAGCGACGAGGTCAAGGCGCTGTGGCAGGAACTGGCAGAGAAAGCTGCGTTCAACCCAAGAGAGAACTTCTGAGTCAACAGACGGAGTAGCCCATCATGAGCAACCCCCTGATCGTTCATCTGGACCTGGCCGAATTCTGCGAAGCGACCGACTTATCGGACGTCTACGTGATCGAAATCGTCGAGCACGGCATCCTCGAACCTCAGGGCTCGGTGCCCAAGGATTGGCGATTCAACGACTACGAACTGGCCCTGGCGAAACGCGCCGCAAAGCTGCGGCGCGATCTGGAGCTGGGATGGGAAGGGGTTGCCCTGGCGCTGGAGTTGCTGGAGGAGGTGCAGCAGCTTCGGGCGGAAAACCGGATGTTGAAGCAGCGGTTGGGGCGGTTGCTGGTTGAGTAGGTAGCCGGCTTGGGCACAGGGACGCTTGAGGGCATCCCGTTCTGGCGTAACGCTGGCAACCCCTCAAATGTTGCGGGGCAACACTACCGTGAACAGCGTGCCGTCAGTTTCGTTGGAACTCACCTCGATCGTACCGGAATGGGCTTGCACCACTTCATTGACGATAAAAAGCCCCAAACCAAGGCTGGTGGACGGCTGGCCCAGTTCTTCGTCGGCGCTGCGTACCAGTGGGTCGAAGATGGTGCCGATGGCCTCTTCAGAAATCGGTTTGCCGAAGTTATGCACCGTCAGGCACACCGCCTCGGGTTCGCCGGCCAGGGTGATGGTGACATCCCGTTTGTTCAGGCCGTGTTGCAGGGCGTTGCCGATCAGGTTCTGCAACAGTTGATCAAGCCGTCCGCGATCCCAGTTGCCCTGGGTGTTGCCCGAGATGACCAGTTTCGGGTCGCACTCAGGGTTGCCGGCGCACGCCTCGCCAATGGCCGCGTGGGCGGCATCGGCCAGGTCCATCGGCGCGGGTTCGATCGGCAGGCTCTTGCCCAGGCGGCTGCGTACCAGTTCGAGCAGATCGCTGACCATCACGGCCATGTGCCGGGCGCCACGCTTGATGTTGTGGGCGCAGGCCAGGGCATCGCCCTCAAGCTTGACCTTGCGCAGTAACAATTCCGTGGACATGCTCACCGCCTGCAAGGGTGCGCGCAGGTCATGGCCAAGTATCGCCAGGAAGATGTCCCTGGAGCGGTCGACCTGTTCGGCATAGGCGGCCGTGGACTCCGCCAGGGCTTCGTCAATGGCTTCGTTGAAACGGATCATGTCCTGGAAGTAGGCGAGGTCCGGTGAGTCCAGGCTCCCGACCCACAGCCGGATCACGCAGGCGCGCAGGTGACGGAATTCGCTGGTCATCTGCACCAGGTCAAAACCCACCGTGTGCCGCAGCTCACCGTGGCTGGCTCCGGCCTCATCCAGGCTTGGGGTTTTCTCGGGTCCCTCGCCTTTGGCCTTGGCCATTTGCTCGCTGGCACTTTGTGCGGTGGTCATATCCCGCGCTGCGGCCAGCAGGATGACCCGGGCATGGTCGCGCAAAGCGACGCTGTCCATGTGCTCGGCAGCGGGGGTGATGGTGCTGGCGAACTGCTCCCATTCATCGACGATACGGTCTACGTGTTGCCTGATGAATTCGGGTAGGCGCATGGCCAGATTCCTGAGGGAGAAGTCTGGCGCATCTTAGCCCCTTTGGCGGGCACTAAAAACTACCATTACGCGGCGAGAGCCTCGATCAGGAAATGTTCTGCGGTCACTGCAGCGGTTGGAGATCCTTTTCACCTTTAAAACGGCCACCTGATCGGCCGTTGCTGCAGGCAGGAACCTGGCATGCCGGATTCCTGCCTGCTCAACGTGGGGTCAGAACAGGAAATAGCGCTGCGCCATCGGCAGCACATCCGCTGGTTCACACCACAGCAACACACCGTCGGCCTTGACTTGATAGGTCTGCGGATCGACGTCGATGGTCGGCAGATAATCATTGTGGATCAGGTCGGTTTTCTGCACCTCACGGCAGCCTTTGACCACGGCGATTTTCTTCTTCAAGCCAAGCGCCTCGGGTAGGCCGGCGTCGTGCGCTGCCTGGCTGATAAAAGTCAGGCTGGTGGCGTGCAGCGAGCCGCCATAGCTGGCGAACATCGGGCGGTAGTGCACCGGTTGCGGTGTGGGTATCGACGCATTGGCGTCGCCCATCAGGCTGGCCGCGATCGCACCGCCTTTGAGGATCAGCGTCGGCTTGACCCCGAAAAAAGCTGGCCGCCAGAGCACCAGGTCGGCCCATTTACCCACTTCGATCGAGCCCACTTCATGGCTGACGCCGTGAGTGATCGCCGGGTTGATGGTGTACTTGGCGATGTAGCGCTTGGCGCGGAAGTTATCGTTGCCGGGACCATCCCCGGGCAGCGCGCCGCGTTGCTTTTTCATCTTGTCGGCGGTCTGCCAGGTTCGGGTGATCACTTCACCGACTCGCCCCATGGCCTGGCTGTCGGAGCTGATCATCGAGAACGCTCCGAGGTCGTGGAGGATGTCTTCGGCGGCAATGGTTTCGCGGCGGATGCGGCTTTCGGCGAAGGCCACGTCTTCGGCGATGCCGGGGTCCAGGTGGTGGCAGACCATCAGCATGTCCAGGTGTTCGTCGATGGTGTTGCGGGTGAACGGCCGGGTCGGGTTGGTCGAGCTAGGCAACACGTTGGCAAAGCCGCAGGCCTTGATGATGTCTGGTGCGTGACCACCACCGGCGCCTTCGGTGTGGTAGGTGTGGATAGTGCGCCCCTTGAACGCGGCAAGTGTGGTTTCGACGAAGCCCGACTCGTTGAGCGTGTCGGTATGGATCGCCACCTGCACGTCGTACTGGTCGGCGACGTTGAGGCAGTTGTCGATGCTCGCCGGCGTGGTGCCCCAGTCTTCATGCAGCTTGAGGCCGATGGCGCCGGCCTTGACCTGTTCGATCAGCGGCTCCGGCAGGCTGGCGTTGCCCTTGCCGGTGAGGCCGATGTTCATCGGGAACGCGTCCGCTGCCTGAAGCATCCGTGCCAGGTGCCACGGCCCGGAGGTGCAGGTGGTGGCGTTGGTGCCGGTGGCCGGGCCAGTGCCACCGCCGATCATGGTGGTAACGCCACTCATCAACGCCTCTTCGATCTGCTGCGGGCAGATGAAGTGGATGTGGGTGTCGATGCCGCCAGCGGTGAGGATCATGCCTTCGCCGGCGATGATTTCGGTGCTGGCGCCGATGGCAATGGTCACGTCGGGTTGCACGTCCGGGTTGCCCGCTTTGCCGATGCCGGCGATGCGTCCATCCTTGAGGCCGACATCGGCTTTGACGATGCCCCAATGGTCGATGATCAGTGCATTGGTAATCACAGTGTCGGCGACCTCAGCGGCCAAGAGCTGGCTCTGGCCCTGCCCGTCGCGGATGACTTTGCCGCCGCCGAACTTTACTTCTTCGCCGTAGGTGGTGAAGTCTTTTTCCACTTCAATCCACAGTTCGGTGTCCGCCAGGCGGACCTTGTCACCAACGGTGGGGCCGAACATGTCGGCGTAGGCTTGTTTGGAAATTTTCATGCGCATGCCTTGGGGTTCAATTGTGTTTTAGGCTCACCTGTGGGAGCAAGGCTTGCCCGCGATGGGGCCATTGCAAGCACCGCATTGCTCAAAGGTCACCCATGATCCGCCCGGCAAACCCGAACACCCGGCGATTTCCCGCCAGGTCGACCAGCTCGACCTCCCGACTCTGCCCCGGTTCGAAACGCACGGCAGTGCCGGCAGGGATGTTCAGGCGCATGCCGCGACTGGCCGCACGGTCGAAGGTGAGCGCGTCGTTGGTTTCAAAAAAATGGTAATGCGAGCCAACCTGAATTGGCCGGTCGCCGCTATTGGCCACTTTCAGGCTGATCGTGCGGCGGCCTGTGTTGAGTTCGATGTCGCCGGGCTGGATCTGGTATTCACCGGGAATCATCAATGGGCTCCTTGCAGAATCTTGTAGTAGAGGGCGGTCGGCTTGTACTGGCCGCTCGGGTCGCAGGCGTAGTCGGGGATCTGGCCGGCACGGGTGTAGCCCAGCGCCTTGTAGAAGTCTTCGGCCGGTGAGCCGGCCTCGGTATCGAGGTACAGCATGCCGCGCTTGTGCTGCAGTGCGGCGGTCTCCAGGGCGGTCATCAACTGTTGCCCCAGGCCACGACGTCGCGCGTGCTCGCGCACCAGCAGTTTTTGCACTTCGGCACGGTTCAGGCCATTGGCTTTCTGGCACAGGGTCAGCTGTACGCTGGCTTGCACCTGTTCGTCCTTGACCACCACCCAGAGCAGTACATTGCCCTTGTTCAGGTTGTCCTGGACTTCGTCGAAATAGGCGCGGGCCTGCACCGCGTCCAGGTTCGCCATGAATCCGACACTGGCGCCATAACCCACTGCATCGAGCAGCAGATCGATCAGTCCCTGGCGATAGTGCGCGAAGCTTTCAACATTGACGCGGCGCAGTTGAGCGGCGTTCATCGGGGCGTTACTCCTTGCTGGCGATCGGCGGTTGCGCGCCAGGATTGAGCGTCAGTTGCATGAAGGTCAGGTCCAGCCAGCGGCCGAACTTGGTGCCGACCTGGGGCATCTGGCCGGTGGTGATAAAACCGGCGCGCTCATGCAGACGAATGGAAGCGGCGTTACCGCTTTCGATGGCGGCCACCATGATGTGCTTGTCACAGCCTTTGGCGCGCTCGATCAGCACGGTCATCAGCTGCGGGCCGAGGCCGTTGCCACGCTGGTCGCTGCGCACATACACCGAGTGTTCCACCGTGTGGCGGAAACCGTCGAACGGTCGCCAGTCACCGAATGAAGCGTAGCCCAGTACAGTGTTGTCGCCGTCGACGATGACCAGAATCGGATAACCCTGTGACTGCCGGGCGCTGAACCAGGCCTGGCGGTTTCCCAGGTCGACCGCCTGCTCGTTCCAGATGGCCGTGGTGTTCAGTACGGCATCGTTGTAGATATCGCGGATCGCAGGCAGGTCGGCGTGGACGGCATCGCGGATGTGGAAAGTCATGACGCGTCCTCAGGCGATGGGTTGGTGAACGGTCACCAGTTTGGTGCCGTCGGGAAACGTTGCCTCCACCTGGATTTCCGGGATCATTTCCGGGATGCCTTCCATCACTTGTTCGCGACTGAGCAGTGTGGTGCCGAAATGCATGAGCTGCGCCACGGTCTGACCGTCGCGCGCGCCTTCGAGCAGCGCGGCGGAGATGTAGGCCATGGCTTCCGGGTAATTGAGTTTCACGCCGCGTGCCAAACGTCGCTCGGCCACCAGGCCGGCGGTGAAGATCAGCAGCTTGTCTTTTTCGCGTGGGGTCAGGTCCATTGTTGGAATCCATCTTGGGCAGTAAAAAATTCGGATCTGTTCACAGGTAACCTTGTGGAAGCTGGCTTGCCAGCGATGGCGTCGGCACATTCACCCCATCAGGCGCCTGACCGGCCGCCATCGCCGGCAAGCCGGCTCCTGCAAATGACGTGTTCAGGTGCTCCATATTCTCGGTGGCAGCGCTTCGCGGCCTAACAACGCCGGCCTGAGCAATCGCCATAAATCAATCATCCAACTGCGGGCCAACAGGGCTTCGCTGGCCAGGCATCGGGCGACCAGAAGTCCCGGTAACTGGGTTAAATCCCCGCGGACGTCGTTGGGTAGAGAGCGGCATTTTTCCAGCAAGTCATTGTCGATCTCACCCGTTACCAGCAGCGTCGCAAACACCGGTCGCCCGTCCAGCCCGATAGGCGAGTCAAGCAAGCCGTCATCCCCGACAATGCGCTGGCGTTCGTGCCAGAGCAACTGGCCGTCGCGACGGATGTCGAGTTGCGCCTGGAAATGCCCCAGGTCAAAGCGCTCGCCACTGGCCGGCCGTCCCAATGCCACGACGTCCCAGTAGAACAGGCGCGCATCGCCTTCCAGGTCGATGGACGTGCTGAGCTCTGCCTGCGCGGCGCTGAAAATGATGGTCTCCTGGGGCAACCACTCCAGTGTCGCGCCTGCGCTGACTTTCAAGTCGAGTTGCTGATAGGCGGGCCCTGCGGCGCGATACCATTTGGCCGCGCCGGGGCTGGTGATTTGCGCCCAGGCATCGCGACCCACGCTGGCGCTGATGTCCAGTCTATCCCCGCCGGCAATACCTCCTGGCGGGTGCACGATGATGTGCTGGCACACTTCGGGGCCTTCGGCATACAGGTGTTTTTGCACCCGCAACGGGCCCATGTGGCGGCGCTGTACCGGGCGCGTGCTGTCGCCAAATCTGGCATAGCCCAGTTCCAGCTCGGCGTGCCAGCTCGGGGTAAACAGGGCAGGGGAAACAGGTAAGTTCATAAGTACCAATGATCGTCTGGACGCTGCAGATTAGATGGTTACCAGGCCGCGCACACCTTCGGCTTCCATGTTTTCGCCGCGCCCCTGCTGCACGATCTCGCCGCGGGACATCACCAGGTACTGATCGGCAAGTTCGGCAGCAAAATCGTAGAACTGCTCGACCAGCAAAATAGCCATGTCCCCGCGGGCGGCAAGCTTCTTGATGACCGCGCCGATTTCCTTGATCACCGAAGGTTGGATACCTTCGGTGGGCTCATCGAGGATCAGCAAGCGTGGGCGACTGGCCAATGCGCGACCGATGGCCAGCTGTTGCTGCTGGCCGCCGGACAAATCGCCACCGCGCCGCTGCTTCATTTGCAGCAACACCGGGAACAGCTCGTAAATGAACGCCGGGACTTCCTTCGCTTCGCTGCCGGGAAAGCGTGACAGACCCATCAGCAGGTTTTCTTCGACGGTCAGTCGGCCGAAAATTTCCCGACCCTGGGGAACGTAGGCGATTCCGGCGTGTACCCGCTGGTGGGGTTTGAACGTGGTGATCGGTTTACCTTCCCAGTTGACCGCGCCGTCCTTGGCCGGCAGCAGGCCCATCAGGCATTTGAGCAAGGTGGTCTTGCCCACGCCGTTGCGCCCGAGCAGGCAGGTGACTTCGCCGATTTTCACGTCAAACGTCAGGCCGCGCAGGATGTGGCTACCACCGTAGTACTGGTGCAGCTTGTCGACTTGCAGCATTCCAAATTCTCCTCAAAACCCTTGTAGGAGCGAGCTTGCTCGCGATGATCCCGAGATCGAAGCGTTCATTCAGGCAGCCCGCGTAATCGTTGATCTCCATCGCGAGCAAGCTCGCTCCTACGAAGTGCATCAGCGTCCGAGATAAACCTCGATCACCCGCTCATTTTCCTGCACCTGCGCAAGCGACCCTTCGGCCAGCACGCTACCCTGGTGCAGCACCGTTACGTGGTCGGCAATCGAGCCGACAAAACCCATGTCGTGCTCAACCACCATCAGCGAATGCTTACCGGCCAGACGCTTGAACAGCTCAGCGGTGAATTCGGTCTCGGCATCGGTCATGCCCGCCACCGGTTCGTCGAGCAGCAGCAGCTGCGGGTCCTGCATCAGCAACATGCCGATTTCCAGGAACTGCTTCTGACCATGGGACAGCAGGCCCGCCGGACGATTGACCGAACTGGTCAGGCGAATGGTGTCCAGCACCTCGCTGATGCGATCCTTCTGTTCACCGCTGAGGCGAGCCCGCAGGCTGGCCCACACCGACTTGTCGGTTTTCTGCGCCAGTTCAAGGTTTTCAAAGACGCTCAACGCCTCGAACACTGTCGGTTTCTGAAACTTGCGACCGATGCCCGCCTGGGCGATCTGCACTTCGCTCATCTGCGTCAGGTCAAGGGTTTCACCGAACCACGCCTTGCCATGGCTGGGGCGTGTCTTGCCGGTGATCACGTCCATCAAGGTGGTCTTGCCCGCACCGTTGGGTCCGATGATGCAGCGCAACTCGCCGACGCCGATGTACAGGTTCAGGTTGTTCAGCGCCCGGAAGCCATCGAAGCTGACGCTGATGTCTTCCAGGGTCAGGATGGTGCCGTGACGGGTGTTGAGGCCGGGCGTCACGCGCTGGCCGAGGCCGATGGCGTCCCGGCTGCTGCCGGCATCCTTGTTCGGTTCCGGTGGGAAGAAGGCGGGTTCGAGCATGAATTGCGCCGTCGGTGTGATTCTCATTGTTCGCCCCTTTTCTTCAGCAAGCCGATCACACCCTTGGGCAGGTACAGCGTCACGACAATGAACAGTGCGCCGAGGAAAAACAGCCAGTACTCGGGGAAGGCCACGGTGAACCAGCTCTTCATGCCATTCACCACGCCGGCGCCCAGCAGCGGCCCGATCAGCGTGCCGCGCCCACCCAGCGCTACCCAGACAGCGGCTTCGATGGAGTTGGTCGGCGACATTTCACTCGGGTTGATGATGCCGACTTGCGGTACATACAGCGCACCGGCCAGGCCGCACAACACTGCACTCAACACCCACACAAACAGCTTGAAGCCGCGTGGGTCGTAGCCGCAGAACATCAGGCGGTTTTCTGCGTCGCGCAGCGCGGTCAGCACCCGGCCAAATTTGCTTTGCGCCAGGCGCCAGCCGATGTACAGGCTGGCCACCAGTAACAGCACCGTGGCAATAAACAGCACTGCGCGGGTACCGGGTTCGGTGATGCCAAAGCCGAGAATGGTGCGGAAGTTGGTGAAGCCGTTGTTGCCACCGAACCCGGTTTCATTGCGGAAGAACAGCAGCATCCCGGCGAACGTCAGCGCTTGGGTCATGATCGAGAAATACACGCCCTTGATGCGCGAGCGGAAGGCGAAGAAGCCGAACACCAGCGCGAGCAGTCCCGGCGCCAGCACCACCAGGCACATGGCCCAGAGAAAACTGCTGGTGCCGGCCCAGTACCATGGCAATTCGGTCCACGACAGGAACGTCATGAAGGCCGGCAAGCCATCGCCCGAGGCCTGGCGCATCAGGTACATGCCCATCGCATAACCGCCGAGGGCGAAGAACAGGCCGTGGCCCAGGGACAACAGGCCGGCGTAACCCCAGACCAGATCCAGGGCCAGGGCAACGATGGCGTAGCACAGGATCTTGCCCACCAGGGTCAGGGTGTAGGCGGAGACGTGGAACGTACTGTCCGGTGGCAACAGCGAAAGCAACGGCAGTGCCAGCAGCAGCACGAGAATCACCGCACCGACGGCGATCGTGACCTTGGGGCCGGCCTTTTGTGTAGCCGTGAGCATCAGGGGCTGGTTCATCAGTCGATCACCCGTCCTTTCAGTGCAAAGAGGCCTTGCGGACGTTTCTGGATAAACAGAATGATCAGCGCGAGGATCAGGATCTTGCCGAGTACGGCTCCGATTTGTGGTTCGAGAATCTTGTTGGCAATGCCCAGGCCGAATGCGGCAAAGACGCTCCCGGCCAGTTGACCTACGCCGCCGAGCACCACCACCAGGAACGAGTCGATGATGTAGCTCTGGCCAAGGTCAGGGCCTACGTTACCGATCTGGCTCAGGGCCACGCCGCCGAGCCCGGCGATACCGGAGCCGAGCCCGAACGCGAGCATGTCGACGCGACCGGTCGGCACTCCGCAGCAGGCGGCCATGTTGCGATTTTGCGTGACGGCGCGCACGTTCAACCCCAGGCGCGTTTTGTTCAGCAGCAGCCAGGTCAGCACGACCACGAACAGCGCAAACGCGATGATGACGATGCGGTTGTAGGGCAGCACCAGGTTTGGCAGCACCTGAATGCCGCCGGACAACCAGGCCGGGTTGGCCACCTCGACGTTCTGTGCGCCAAACACCAGCCGTACCAACTGGATCAGCATCAGGCTGATGCCCCAGGTGGCGAGCAGGGTTTCCAGTGGGCGCCCATAGAGGTGGCGGATCACTGTGCGCTCCAGTGCCATGCCGATTGCTGCGGTTACAAAAAACGCCACCGGCAGGGCAATCAGCGGGTAGAACTCGATGGCTTGCGGGGCGTAGCGCTGGAACATCAGCTGCACCACATAGGTGGAGTACGCGCCGAGCATCAGCATCTCGCCGTGGGCCATGTTGATCACCCCGAGCAAGCCGAAGGTAATCGCCAGGCCGAGGGCGGCAAGCAGCAGAATCGAGCCCAGGGACATGCCGCTGAACGCCTGGCCGAGGACCTCGCCGATCAGCAGTTTGCGTTTCACTTGGGCCAGGCTGGTTTCGGCGGCGGTACGCACCCCGGCGTCGGCCTCGACGCCCGGTTCCAGCAGGCTTTCAAGGCGGGTGCGGGCCAGCGGGTCGCCGGTTTCCCCAAGCAGGCGCACGGCCGCCAGGCGCACGGCTGGGTCGGTGTCGACCAGCTGCAGGTTGGCCAGGGCCAGGCTCAGGGCCGCGTGGACGTTTTCGTCCGATTCTGCGGCCAGTTGCTGGTCGAGGAATTTCAGTTGCGCCGGTTTGGCGCTTTTCTGCAATTGTTGTGCGGCGGCCAGACGCAGTTTGGCATCGGCGGCGAGCAGTTGGTGGCTGGCCAGTGCGGTGTCGATCAGACCTCGCAGGCGGTTGTTCAGGCGCAGGGTTTTCGGCTGGCCGTCGACGGTCAACTGCCCTTGTTGCAAGGCGTTGATCAGCTCGACACGCGCCGGGTCGGGCTGCGCGGCCCAGGCTTCCAGAAGCTTGGCTTGTTGAACCGGATTGGCGGCGACGAAGTCTTCGACGTCGCCGGCAAAAGTAGCCATCGGCAGCAACAGGAAAGTGATGGCAAGCAGCAAACGATATAGGGACATAGCTACGTCCTGAGAGGCGACGATGGGCCCTGTGGGCGCAAAGCTTGCTCGCGATAGCGCTGTACCAGATGTACCGCCATCGCGAGCAAGCTTTGCTCCCACAGGGTTAGGGGCTTGTTCCTGCTATCTAGTTGCTCTTCACCGCATAATCCGGCTTCTTGTCGTTACCCGAAATGAACGGGCTCCAAGGCTGGGCACGGATCGGGCCTTCGGTCTGCCAGACCACGTTGAACTGACCGTCCGCCTGAATCTCGCCGATCATCACCGGCTTGTGCAGGTGGTGGTTGGTCTTGTCCATGGTCAGCGTGTAGCCGGACGGCGCGGCAAAGGTCTGGCCGGCCAGGGCTTCGCGGACTTTGTCGACGTCGGTGGACTTGGCTTTTTCAGCTGCCTGGGCCCACATGTGAATGCCCACGTAGGTGGCTTCCATTGGGTCGTTGGTGACCGCTTTGTCGGCGCCCGGCAGGTTGTGTTTCTTCGCATAGGCTTTCCAGTCGGCAACGAATTTCTTGTTCGCCGGGTTTTCCACCGACTCGAAGTAGTTCCAGGCCGCGAGGTTACCCACCAGCGGTTTGGTGTCGATGCCGCGCAGTTCCTCTTCACCGACCGAGAACGCTACGACCGGAACGTCGGTAGCCTTCAGGCCCTGGTTGGCCAGCTCTTTGTAGAACGGCACGTTGGAGTCGCCGTTGACGGTAGAGATCACCGCCGTCTTGCCGCCTGCCGAGAATTTCTTGATGTTGGCAACGATGGTTTGGTAGTCGCTGTGGCCGAACGGGGTGTAGACCTCTTCGATGTCCTTGTCCGCCACGCCTTTGGAGTGCAGGAAAGAACGCAGGATCTTGTTGGTGGTGCGCGGGTAGACGTAGTCGGTGCCCAGCAGGAAGTAGCGCTTGGCACTGCCGCCTTCCTCGCTCATCAGGTATTCCACCGCAGGGATCGCCTGCTGGTTCGGCGCTGCGCCGGTGTAGAACACGTTCGGCGACATTTCTTCGCCTTCGTATTGCACCGGGTAGAACAGCAGGCCATTGAGCTCCTCGAATACCGGCAACACTGATTTGCGCGACACCGAAGTCCAGCAACCGAAGACCACGGCGACCTTGTCCTGTGTCAGCAACTGGCGGCCCTTCTCGGCGAACAGCGGCCAGTTCGACGCAGGGTCGACCACTACCGGTTCGAGCATCTTGCCGTTCACGCCGCCCTTGGCGTTGATCTCGTCGATGGTCATCAACGCCATGTCTTTGAGCGAAGTTTCGGAGATTGCCATGGTGCCGGACAATGAGTGCAGAATCCCGACCTTGATGGTCTCGGCGGCCTGGATAGTCCAGGTCATGCCCATTGCGGCGATGCTTGCCGTGAGTGTGAAAGCCTTGATCAAGCTACGACGCTTCATTGTGCAATCTCCATGAACATTAGATATTTTTCTTGGTTGGCAGATGCGGGCTACTGAAGAGTCTTTAGCAAGGGCTGTGCCTGGTCGGCATAAGGCAGGAAAGTGTCGGTTTAGACAGGGTGCGCGGCTTGGCGGCGCACCAGGAAGGGTCGAGGTCGGGGCGTTGGTGCGCCGGGGTGCGCCACAACAGGGCAGGAGCGCCGCCCCTACCTGTCGGAGCAAGCTCGCTCGCGATAGACGTCAACGATAACGCTGGTTTCTGTCTGACCGCAGCGTCACGACGTTGATCGCAAGCGAGCCCGCTCCTGCAGAGGAAGCCGGATTCAGGAAGTAGAAGCCGATTCAGGCTGCCGGTTGAATCGCGAAAACAGCACACGGTCCAAAACCCAGACAACGACCAACGAGGCCCCCACCAACGGAAATGCCACCGCCAGTGCGAACATGATGACCATCGCGGTTTTCCATTTCGGCAGGTCGTGGCGCAGCGGTGGCACGCCGAGCTTGCCTTGCGGGCGACGTTTCCACCAAATCACCACGCCACTGACCGCGCTCAGCAGAATCATCAGGCAGATCAGCAGCACGATAATCTGATTGATGACCCCGAACATCTTGCCTTCATGCAACATCACGCCGACTTCCGTGGCGCGGGCGACATTGCCGTAGTCTTCCCAGCGCACATCGGCGAGCACCTTGCCGGTGTATTGATCGACATGCAGGGTGGCATCGTTGCGCGGGTCGTCGGCGAACACGGCGATCGTGAACACGCCGGTGTCGGTGGTGGGCAGGGTGATGCTGTAGCCGGGCTCGACCTTGCGTTGTTCGGCGACGTTTTGCACGTCTTGCAGGCTGATGATCGGTGCGGCCGGGCCGGCAGATTTATCGCCGTGGTTCATGTGTTCGGCATGATCGCCGGACATCGGCATCGGCGTGTTTTCCATGGCCCATGGGACAGTCTGGCGAGTGGCGGTATTGAGACTGCGCGCTTCGACATCGGACTTGGGCATGGCATTCCACATCGCGTCCGGAAAGACGTTCCAGACCCCCGCGTATTGCTTGCCCCAGAACCCGGTCCAGGTCATGCCGCTGAGCAACATCACCAGCAGAAAGGTCGCGCCCCAGAAACCGGTGACCGCGTGCAGGTCGCGCCACAGCACTCGGCCGCGGCTGCGCAGGCGCGGCCAGAGGATGCCGGCTGCCTGGCCCCGTGGCCACCAGAGGAAGACGCCGGACACCACCAGCACAATGCCCCAACCGGCGGCCAGTTCGACCAGGCGATCACCCACCGTGCCGATCATCAGCTCGCCGTGAATCGCCCGGGCCACGGCTTGCAGGTTCATCTTGGCGTCTTGCTCGCCGAGGATGTCGCCGTGATAAGGATCGATAAAGACGTTCAGTTCCTGGTCGGCCTGGGTCACCACAAACTGGGCACTGCGTTCGGCATTGACCGGTGGCAGGTACTGCGTGACCTGACCTTGTGGATAGGCAATTTTCACCCGTTTGAGCAGCTCGTCGGCCGGCAGGCTGTGATGGCCGGCCGGGACATTCAGCAGGCTGCCGTACATCAACGGATCAAGCTGTGGCTTGAACAGGTAGATGACCCCGGTCAGGGCCAGCATGACCATGAATGGCGCGACGAACAGACCGGCGTAGAAATGCCAGCGCCAGGCCAGGTTGTAGAAATTCACTTTGGGCTGTTGCATGGTGGGTGCTCCGCTTGGCGAATCGATTGTCCCGTAAAAAGATCGCAGCCTCGTTTCACTCGACAGCTCCTACAGCGCTCCTACAGGGTGCATGCGATGTAGGCGCTGGCGTAGCCTGCGATCTTTTGACTTTTCTTGTTAGAAACTCATATCAATCTTGGTCCAGAGCGTTCGCCCCGGTTCCTTGATGGCTTGCGGGTCGTTGGCCGGGTAGCCAAAGCCTGCGTTGCCGGCCAGGTTCAGGTGCTCGGCGTAAGCCTTGCCGAACAGGTTGTCCACGCCGGTGCTGACCTTCCAGTGCTGATTGATCCGGTAGGCGCCATTGAGCGAGAACACCCCGAAACCTGCGGTCTTGTCGAAGTCCTTGCCCACCACGTTGCCCTTGTTGCGGTCGATCCGGTCTTGCGCGGCGACCAGCCTCCACAGTGCCCCGGCGCTCCAGTTGTCTTCGCTATAAGTCAGGCCGAAACGGGCATCGAGCGGCGGCATTTGCGGCAGTGCGTTGCCGTCGCTGCTGTTCTTGCCCCAGGCATAAGCCAGGGTCGCATCAGCCTTCCAGTTGTCGGTCAGCTTGTAGGCTGCACCGAGTTCGCCGCCCATGATGCGTGCGTCGATGTTCTGCGCCTGGGAGGTCATTCCCATCATCCCCGGGGTGTAATCGAACAGGATGTAGTCGCGCACCTGGCCGACGTAACCCGAGGCCCAGGCTTCGAGTTCAGCGCTCTTGTACTGCAGGCCGAAATCGAGCTGGGTGGTTTTTTCCGGCTTGATCGAATCAAAGGCGTTGAGCGACCCGCTCGGGCCTGAGTTGGGCGAAAACAGCTCCCAGTAATCCGGGAAGCGCTGGGTGTGACCCAGGCCTGCATAGAGAGTGGTCGGGCTGTCGGCCAAGTCATGCTCGTAGCGGATGAAGCCGCTGGGCAGGGTGTCGGCGCGGGTGTCGTTGGCGGTCGGGTTAGGCCGGGTCATCATCCCCGAGCCGGTGGTCTGGCGAAAATCCCTGGCCGAGGCGCGATCCAGGCGGGCGCCGCTGATGAGCCGGTCACTGTCCGTGGCGAACCAGGTCAGCTCGCTGAAGACGCCATAGTTATGGAAATCGGCGTCCTTGGTGAACGGCACGTCCTTGTAGGTATCGATGCCCATGCCGCTGCGCTGGCGGTGTTCATTGGTCTGCGCATCGAGGCCGCTGATCAATTGCACGTCGGCCCAGCGCCAGGTGCCTTTGATGCGCGCACCGAGGGTGCGGCGGTCGACGTTCGAGGCCATGGGACCGGCCATCATCCCTGTGCCGGAAGGCGTGCGCAGCGTGTAGTTGTCCATCACATGGTCGGCGTAGTTGTAGTAGATCTGTGCCTCGACCTTGTCCAGCACCTCGCCGATGTTCGATTTTTCGAAGCGCAGGCCCAGGCTCTCGCGCTTGAACTGGGAACCGTCCATGCCGCGTCCGGCGTACCGCGCTTCACCGTCACCCTTGCCAGCGGTCAGCTCCAGCAAGGTGTCGGCATCCGGCGTCCAGCCCACGGCGACGTCGCCGTTCCACTTGTCGTAGCGCGAGGGCACGGTGTCATTGTTGCCGTCACGGTAGTCGTCGGAGTGGGCCGTGTTGCCGATCACTCGCACATAGCCCAACGGTCCTCCGGCAGCAGCGTCCACCACTTTGTCGAAACGACCGTTGGAACCGGCCAGCAGGCTGGCATTTACCCGCGAACCAAGCTCGCCGAAGTTTTCCGGTTCTCGGTCAAAGAGGACGGTCCCGGCTGATGCGCCGGGGCCCCAGAGCACGGTTTGCGGGCCCTTGATGACTGTGAGCTTGTCGTAGGTTTCCGGCGAAATGTAGGAGGTGGGTGCGTCCATTCGGCCGGGGCAGGCGCCGAGCATCATGCCGCCATTGGTGAGGATATTCAGGCGTGAACCGAACATGCCGCGCAGCACCGGGTCGCCGTTGGTGCCACCATTGCGCACCAGGGCGAAGCCGGGGATGGTCTTGAGGTAGTCACCGCCATCACTGGCCGGCACGGGTTGGCGCGGGTCCTTGGGGTTGGTGACGATGGTCAGCGGTGAACTCTGGGCAATGGCGGTGATGACCGTGGGGCTCAATTCTTCATTGTGGCCGGCGTGTTCATCGGCTTGCGCCAGGGGCATGAGCAAAGCGCCGCAAAGGATCGCGGTGGCGTGACTGACCCGGACGCTGGTCGGGTTCAGGGCGAAAGAAACCTGGGCGGCGCCCAGGCGTGTGTCTGCAGAAAACATGGACATGAAAATTTCCGTCGAACAGTCGTAAACGTCACGGCTGGCAGCCAAAGCATCGAATCAACTGTGGAAGCAGGCGTGCTCGCGAAGAGGAATGTCAGCCACATGGATGTCATCTGGCACAACGCTTTCGCGAGCAGGCCCGCTCCCACAGGAAGCTTTGCTGTCCTATAGCCGTGTGGGTTTGGGCAGATGTTTACGCGGCGGAAGGGGGCGCGCGGGTGCGGGCGCCGGGGAAGAAGGTTGGCCGGGCATGGCCCAGGCGTGTGGCGGGTGTGGTGAAAGTGCTGGTCTTGGGGGTGTCAAAGGCCGCGAAAGAGTGGCCGCCCGTCAGTGCCGGGCAATTGAACAACAGGCTGCAGTAGCCGCATCGTTCCCACAGCGCGTGATGATCGGTTTTCGGCGGGCAATGCTCATCGTCGACCTGCGCGCCATGTTCGGCGTGCTCCATCGTCGACATGTCCATGCTCATGGACATGTCCATGGACAGCGGCGCGCGCTGATCCATCGGCATCGACTGGGAAATCAGCGGGCCGATAAAGATCATCAACATGGCGAACAGGCTGACCCAGCTGCCGCGAGTCAGGCGCAATGGCTGACGGCGGGTAGCTGGGAACCTGGCGCTAAGCGGGCGCATGGGCGTGCGGGCTCGGTCGGTTATTGGGCGTGGGCGTGCATTGGCGCGCCATCCGGCGCCTGCTTCTGCACCGTGACGTCGACCGTCACTTCACCGGACTTTTCAAAGTGCATCGTCAGCGGGAACTTCTGGCCGTCTCTCAACAGATCGCGGTCTTTGAGGTCCAGCAGCATGACGTGATAGGCCATGGGGGCGAAGGTGACGACTCCACCGGCCGGGATTGCCACGCTGGGTACCTGCTGCATCTTCATCACGTCGCCTTGCTGCACGTGTTCATGCAATTGGGCGCTGCCGGCGATCGTCGAGTCGACGCTGACCAACCTGTCTGCGGTGTCGCCTTTGTTGGTGATCACGAAATACGCGGCCACGGTCGGTGCATTGGGTGGCAGCTCCATGGACCAGGGGTGGGCAACTTCAAGTTGCCCGGCCTTGTAATCGTGGGCATTGGCAAAGCAGGCAGGCAACACCAAGGCGGCCAGGACGATGAGTTTGTTCAACATGGCGGTTCTCCAGAACGATTCAAAACGCAGGTCAATTGCGAGAAGGAATCACACCAGAGGGGACGCGCGGGGGTTCAAGGCAGGCCATTGCTGGCGAGGTGTGGGTGTATCCAGGATGCCGACTGCCAGGCTGCGATTGGGCTGGTACTGTGCGAAATACAGCTGCGGCTCATGCCCGGGCAATGCCACCAAGGGCGCAGACCCGGAGCAGCACCAGCAATGCTGCATGTTGGAATGATCGTCCCCTGAGGGGGCTTTCTGGTCGACGTCACCCAGTGAAATCGCCACCATCTTCGTGCCGCTGGAAGAGCAGAAACTGCCCCACAACAACTGATCGGCCGGCGATTTAGCCGACTGCGCCAGCGCCCCTCTCATCGGCATGGCGAGCATGTTGAACAGCACTGCAAAGCAGGCGATCCAGGCAATTGCGAGCCGTTGTCGGGACATGGGGAAATCCGGTGGATGGGCGATCAGGCGCGGCTATTTAGCCTGATCAGTGCCGATAAGTAAAAAGTCCGCCTGCGGTGTGGTGTCGCAGCAGTCAGGGCGCATTGGCATGCAAGCGCAGGCCCAAGGCTTTCATAACCTTCATGATAGTCGCGAATTCCAGATTGCCAGCGCTGCTCAATGCCGAACTATAAGATTGACGCGATAGGCTGGATATACGGCTTATTCCGAAAAACCCGGTCGACAAAGCCTCGAGTTTCAAAAGAATGTCGGGGACATCTACGACGACAGGGCCGCCAACACCTGCATCACCGACTCAAATTCCCTGTCCACCACCGGCAACACCGGTCTTTTCAACACCAGCACCGGCACCCCACGCTCCCGCGCCACTTCCAGCTTCGGCTCGGTGGCGGTGCTGCCGCTGTTCTTGCTGATCAGCACGTCGATCTGCCGGCGCTCGAACAGGTGGCGTTCGTCGTCGATCAGGAAGGGCCCGCGGGCGCCGATCACTTCGCAGCGTTCGTTGCCGGGGTAGACGTCCAGTGCACGCAGCGTCCAGAACTGTTCGGGCGGGATTTCGTGCAGGTGTTGCAAAGGCTCGCGGCCGAGGGTGAACAGTGGGCGTCTGAAGGGTTGCAGGGCGCTGATCAGATCTGCCCAGTCCTTCACTTCTCGCCAGTCATCACCGGCCTGGGCCTGCCATGCCGGGCGCCTGAGGGCCCAGCAGGGTATGCCGCTGATGCGCGCAGCAGTGGCGGCGTTCTGGCTGATTTGGGCAGCGTAGGGATGGGTGGCGTCCAGCAGCAGGTCGATGCCTTGATCGCCGATGAACTGCGCCAGGCCATCCGCACCGCCATAGCCACCGACGCGCACCTGGCAGGACAGATCCGTGGGCACGCGGCCTACGCCGGCCAGGCTGTAAATGTGTGGCGGTGCCAGGGTTCGAGCAATGGCCAATGCTTCAGTGACGCCGCCCAGCAACAGGATGCGTTTCATTGGAAGGCTCCCGCGTGGCCGACCACGCCGCCCTGGCGGTCGATGGCGAACACTTCGACCTGCACCTGGGCCGGCACCACGCTGCGAGCAAAATCCAGTGCGTGCTGGCACACAAGATCACCGAGGGCGATCCCGGCTGCGCTGGCCATGGCCAGGGCTTGCTGGCTGGTATTGGCCTCGCGGATCGCCTGTTGCAACGCCTCGTCGGCGCCGATGGCGGCGGCCCAGTCAGCCAATTGCGCCAGGTCGATGCTTGAGTGCCGGCTGTGCAGGTCCATGTGCCCGGCGGCCAGCTTGCTGATTTTGCCAAACCCACCGCACAGGCTCAGTTTATCCACAGGCACCCGGCGCAGGTGCTTGAGCACAGCACCGACGAAGTCGCCCATTTCGATCAGGGCGATTTCCGGCAAGTCGTAGACCCGGCGCATGGTGTCTTCGCTGGCGTTGCCGGTGCACGCGGCAATGTGCAGGTAGCCGTTGGTCTTGGCGACGTCGATGCCCTGATGAATAGAGGCAATGTACGCGGCGCAGGAGAACGGCCGGACGATACCGCTGGTGCCGAGAATCGACAGCCCGCCGAGAATCCCCAGCCGCGGATTCATGGTCTTTAATGCCAGCGCCTCGCCGCCTTCGACATTGACCGTGACCTCGAACCCACCGCCGTAACCCAATTCGGCGGCCAGTTGGGTCAGGTGATCGCTGATCATCTTGCGCGGCACCGGGTTGATTGCCGGCTCGCCCACACCCAGGACCAGCCCCGGGCGTGTGACGGTGCCAACGCCACGGCCAGCCCTGAAACGTACGCCTGGGTCGGCGTCCAGGCGCACCCCTGAATAGAGCAGGGCGCCGTGGGTGACGTCCGGATCGTCACCGGCATCCTTGATAGTGCCGGCCTCCGCGCCGTCTTCGGTCAAACGGCAGAACTCCAGGCGCATCTGCACCTGCTTGCCCTTGGGCAACACAATATCCACAGCGTCCGCACCCAGGCCGCCGAGTAGCAACCGGGCGGCCGCGAGGCTGGTAGCGGTGGCGCAGCTGCCGGTGGTCAGGCCGCTGCGCAGGGGGGCGGGTTGTTCCGCGGTTTCATCACGCATCGAAGGGCTTGACCACGTCCAGCAGGGTAATCGGCAGCGCCTGGCGCCAGGTGTCGAAGTCACCCAGGGGTTGCGCCTGGGCGATGTGAATTCGCGTGAGCTCGCCGCCGTGCTGCTCGCGCCACGCCATCAGGGTCGTTTCGCTCTGCAGCGTAACTGCGTTGGCCACCAGGCGGCCGCCGGGCTTGAGCGCTGCCCAGCAGGTGTCCAGCACGCCTTCGCGGGTGACGCCGCCGCCGATGAAAATGGCGTCGGGGCGCTCAAGCCCATCCAGCGCCTGCGGCGCGCTGCCGCGAATCAGCTGCAAGCCGGGCACGCCGAGGGCATCGCGATTATGTTCAATCAACAGTTGGCGCCCTGCGTCAGCCTCGACCGCCAGTGCGCGGCAACTCGGGTGCGCACGCATCCACTCGATCCCGATCGAACCACTGCCAGCGCCGACGTCCCACAGCAGTTCGCCCGGCACCGGCGCGAGGCGAGCGAGGGTGATCGCCCGCACGTCACGCTTGGTCAGCTGACCATCATGCTTGAAGGCGCTGTCCGGCAAACCGGCCAACCGCGACAGGCGCGGTGCGTCGGCTTCTGCGAAGCATTCAATGGCAACCAGGTTGAGATCGGCGATGACCGGATTGCTCCAGTCATTGGCCACTGCGTTGATGCGGCGTTCGGCGTCACCGCCCAGGTGCTCAAGCACGCTCAGGCGACTCGGGCCGAACCCGCGCTCGCGCAACAACGCGGCAATGGCACCAGGGCTCTGGCCGTCATTGCTGAATACCAGCAGGCGCGTGCCGTTGAACAGATGTGCGTTGAGCGCAGCGACCGGCCGGGCGACGACGGACAGGGTGACGACGTCCTGCAGCGCCCAGCCCATTCGCGCAGCGGCCAGGGAGCAAGAGGACGGCGCCGGCAGGATCAGCATTTCGTCAGTGGACAGTTGCCGGGTGAGGCTGGCCCCGACGCCGAAGAACATCGGGTCGCCGCTGGCCAGTACGCAAACCGGTTCGCCGCGCAGGGCCAGCAGTGAATCCAGCGAGAACGGGCTCGGCCATTGACGACGTTCGCCGACGATACACAGGGGCAACAGTTCGAGCTGGCGCGGGCTGCCGAAGATCCGCGATGCAGACAGCAGGGCGCGTCGGGCATTCTTGCCAAGGCCCTTGAAGCCGTCTTCACCGATACCTACCACCGTCAGCCAAGGGGTCATGCCGTTCCTCTTTTATCAAGCCAAGCACATCATCACCGCAACCCGGGCCTGAGTTGCCCGTGCGGCCGTCCATTATAGCCCGGCGTAGCCTGTGACCGGTTGTCCTTATCAGTCGCCGGGATGAGGGCCTGGCTCTTCACTGTCGGTGTTTTTGCAACTCGAAAGCTCCACGCGTTTCGTCGTCAAAACGTACGGGCTTTTCATCCTGCGGGGCAAAGCAGGCATAATGCCGAGCTTAATTCCCTTGCCGGCTAACCCGTGAAATCACGACCGACCTCCAGTCCCTTGCGTCCTTCGGCTTGCCCGGGATTGCTGCGTGTCGTTCAGGCGCTGGACGGGGGGATTTGCCGGATCAAACTCGATGGCGGTTCCATCCGCAGCGCTCAGGCCAAGGCTGTTGCCCAGGCCGCGCAGCGGTATGCCGATGGGGTCATGGAAGCGACCAACAGGGCCAATCTGCAGATTCGCGGTATTGGCGGGCAGGAAACCGCACTCATCGACAGCTTGCTGGCTGCCGGGTTGGGGCCTGCCACCGCCGCTGGCGACGACGTGCGCAATGTGATGCTTAGCCCTGGCGCCGGTATCGATCGAAAAATGCTGCTCGACACCCGTCCACTGGCCCGGCAAATACTCGACAGCCTGCAAACCCATGAACGCTTCCATGCCCTGTCGGCCAAGTTCGCCCTGCAACTGGACGGCGGTGAGGCGCTGGCCATGCTCGAGCATCCTCACGACCTGTGGCTGAGCGCGGCTGAACGGGCGGGAGAAGTGGTGCTGGCGTTCGGTTTTGCCGGCTGCCCCACAGACTTGCCGGCGGCCGCGGTACAGCTGCAGAACGCCCATGCGCTGGTGATCGCCGTCCTGGATCTGTTCCTTGAGCTTGCTCGGCCGGACCAGACCCGTATGCGCCATGTGCTGGCCGAACGGTCACCAGAGCTGTTGCTGCAGATGCTGGCCACTCGGGTGTCGCTACTGGGCGTGACTGAGTGGCAGCGCCCGGCGGCGGGCGCGAAATTGCACCTGGGCACTGTTGCCCAGCGCCATGAAGGCCTTGTGTATGTTGGCGTCGCACCGCCGCTCGGGCGGCTGGATCCGTCGATGCTCAAGGGCGCCGCGGACCTGGCTGAGCAGTTCGGCGACGCCAGCCTGCGCCTGACGCCCTGGCAAAGCCTGCTGCTGCCCAACATCCGCCAGGAGGATGCGCCCTGGGTCACCCGGCAATTGCAGGCCCTGGGTTTCCTGGTCGACGCCAATGAGCCGTTGACCGATCTGGTGGCCTGCACCGGTTCTTGCGGCTGCGCCAAAGGGTTGTCGGATACCAAGGGCGATGCCCGGCTGTTGGGGGCGCTGCAGCCAGGCCCGCGCGGGCAACAGGTTCACCTGACAGGTTGCCCACGCTCCTGCGCCTGCGCGCACCCTGCCCCCGTGACGCTGCTGGCGACCAGTGCGGGTCACTACGATGTTTATTTTCGCGATGCAGCACTGCCGGGTTTCGGCGCGCTGCAAGCACGCAATCTCACTATTGAAGCGGCGCGTGCATTGCTTGATGCCCGCCCACGGAGCCCCCTTGATGCTTGATTACATCCGCGACGGTCAGGAGATCTATCGCAACTCCTTCGCGATCATTCGCGCCGAGGCCAACCTCGACCGGATCCCGGCTGACCTGGAAAAACTCGCGGTTCGGGTAATCCACGCCTGCGGCATGGTCGGGGCCATTGACGGCCTGCAGTATTCCGAAGGTGCGGGCAAGGCGGGGCGTGAGGCTCTGATGGCCGGAGCGCCGATTCTATGTGATGCGCGGATGGTGTCCGAAGGCGTGACCCGCGCGCGCTTGCCGGCCAACAATCAGGTGATCTGTACGTTGCGCGACGACAGCGTGCCAGAGCTGGCGCGTGAGTTGGGCAACACCCGTTCCGCTGCTGCGCTCGAGTTGTGGCGCCCGCATCTGGAAGGCAGCGTGGTCGTCATCGGTAACGCGCCGACGGCCTTGTTCTACTTGCTGGAAATGCTCGATGCCGGCGCGCCGAAACCGGCGCTGATTCTGGGCTTTCCGGTAGGTTTCGTGGGCGCAGCCGAATCCAAGGCAGCGCTTGCCGCCGACAGCCGAGGCGTACCGTTCGTGATCATGCAAGGGCGGCTGGGAGGCAGCGCCATGGCTGCCGCCGCCGTCAATGCCCTGGCTACGGAGATCGAATGATGCAGCCATCTGGACGTTTGATTGGCCTGGGCGTCGGCCCGGGTGATCCGGAACTGATCACGGTCAAAGCCCTGCGCCTGTTACGCGAATCGCCAGTGGTCGCGTACTTCGTCGCCAAGGGCAAGAAGGGCAATGCGTTCGGTATCATTGAAGCACACCTGCAGAACGCACAAACACTGCTGCCGCTGGTGTACCCGGTGACCACCGAAGCATTGCCGGCACCGTTGTCCTATGAGCAAGTGATCAGCGACTTCTACGACACCGCCGCGCAAGAGTTGGCCGCGCATCTGGATGCCGGGCGAGATGTGGCGGTGATCTGTGAAGGCGACCCGTTCTTCTACGGTTCGTACATGTACCTGCACGACCGCCTGGCCGAGCGCTACGAAGCCGAAGTGGTGCCGGGTGTCTGCTCGATGCTGGGAGGCGCGTCGGTACTTGGTGCCCCTCTGGTCTATCGAAATCAGAGCCTGTCGGTGTTGTCCGGCGTGTTGCCCCGTGAAGATCTCAAGCGCCGCCTGGCCGACGCTGACGCGGCAGTGATCATGAAACTGGGGCGCAACTTTCCCAAGGTTCGAGAAGTACTGGGCGAGCTGGGCCTCGCAGAGCGGGCGCTGTACGTTGAGCGCGCCACCATGGCTAACCAGAAGATAGTACCGCTGGATCAGGTCGAGCCGATGTCTTCGCCGTACTTCTCATTGATCATCGTTCCGGGTGAAAGGTGGCAGGGCTGATGAGTCGATCCGTTCCTGCAATCGTCATTCTAGGTAATGGCAGCCTCGCGACTGCACGCCTGATTCAGCGATCCCTGCCCGGCGCCCTGATCTACGGACTGTCCACAAGGGTCGAGGGCGCAGACGTCGTATATCAGGAGTTCGGCGCTACCCTGCGCGAACTCTATACGACGAACACACCGATCATTGCGCTGTGCGCCGCCGGTATCGTGATCCGTACGCTGGCGCCGCTGCTCCTGGAAAAAGGCGTGGAACCGCCGGTGCTGGTCGTGGCTGAAGACGCCAGCGCTGTGGTGCCGCTGTTGGGTGGCCTGGGCGGTGTCAACGTATTGGCCCGCGAAATTGCTGAAAGCCTGGGGATCGCGCCGGCTATCACTACCAGCGGCGAACTGCGCTTTGGCACCTGTTTGCTGAACCCGCCCAGCGGCTACGCCTTGGGCGATCTGGAGCTTGGTAAACGCTTTGTTTCCGATTTGCTCGGCGGTGAGCCGGTTCGAATTGAAGGCGATGCGCCGTGGCTGGCGCAAGCGCAGTTGGCCCAGGATCAGCAGGCGCGTCTGGCCATTCATGTCGGGACTACCGAGCGCGAGCCATCCGCCAATGAGCTGCTGATTTATCCCAAGAGCGTGCTGGTGCTGGTGAACGAAGAGGTCGCAGACCTGGCCGATGCCATTCGCAAGCGCCTGCACAACGCGAACATTGCCGTGCACTCGCTGGCCTGTTTGTTGGCCAGTGAACAGCAGATGGCCAGCCAGGCGCTTCGTGACGCCGCCGTCGAACTCAATGTGCCACTGCGGTTTTCCAGGGCGGACACTGTTTGCGAGCAGTTGGCCGAGCTGACGTCGCCACCGCTGACCGTCCATGGCGATAACGGGATCACGGTTGCCGTCGCCGAACACCCGTTGGACCCCTCGCGCATTGGTCGTGCACGGGGGCGCCTGGCCGTCATCGGGCTTGGCCCGGGCGCTGCGGATTTGATGGTGCCTGCAGTGAAGCTGGAATTGACCCGCGCCAATGATGTTCTAGGTTATGAAACCTATGTGCGCATGGCGGGGCCGTTCCGCGCCGATCAAGTGCTGCACTGCACCGACAACCGTGAGGAAATGCAGCGAGCGCGACATGCCTTTGAGTTGGCGGCGCAAGGTCGCAGCGTGGTCGTGGTGTCTTCTGGTGACCCAGGGGTATTTGCGATGGCCGCGGCGGTGCTTGAAGCGCTGCATGAATCCCGTGACCCCGCATGGCACAGCGTTGACCTGGAAATTCTTCCCGGCGTTTCAGCGTCACTGGCTACCGCTGCCCAGGCAGGTGCTCCGCTGGGGCATGACTTCTGTGTACTGTCGCTGTCGGACAATCTCAAACCATGGGAAATCATCGAGAAGCGCCTGGCGCTGACCGCTCAAGCCGACCTGGCCATGGCATTTTACAACCCGATTTCACGATCACGCCCCTGGCAGCTGGGGCGCGCCCTTGAGATCGTGGCGCAGTACCGCATTGCCGAGACGCCGGTCGTGCTGGGGCGAGATATCGGGCGGCCCGGTCAAACGTTGCGGGTGACTACCCTGGGGCAGTTGACTGCGGATCAGGTTGATATGCGAACAATGGTATTGATTGGTTCTTCGACGACTCGCGTGTTCCCTCGAGCCCAGGGTTTGTCATGGGTGTATACGCCGCGCAGTTACGGAGACAAGCTGGTCGAAATCAAGTAATCGCCAGGTTTTGAGGGGGCCTGTGTTCAGGGCACCAGGTACCCTCGGATCCCGGTAAAGATGATTTGCGCCGCCAGCGCACACACGAACAACCCCATCAAGCGGCTGACAATCTGCAGCCCCTGGTCGCCCAGGATTCTCTCGATGCGGTTCGACAGGAACAGCACCACGCCCACAGTGAAACTGGCCAGGGCGATACTGACGATTGCCGTCAGCTTGTCGTCCCAATGCGGCTGGCTCACGCCCATGACCAGCAGCGCGCCGATAGTCCCGGGGCCGACCGTCAGGGGAATGGTGAGCGGGACGATGGTCACGTCCTGTTGCACGTTGTCAGTCTGCACCACCGATTTGCCCTGCGCCATGCCCAATGCCGAGATGAACAGCACGCTGCCGGCGCCGATGCGAAAGGCATCCACCGTGATGCCGAACACATCGAAAATCACCCGGCCGAACAAGTACAGCAGCACACTCGAAACCAGCGTGGCGGTCGCCACTTTCCAGGCCAGGCGGCGTTGTTCTTTTCGCGAGTAGCCGCGCGTCAGGCTGATGAAGCAGGACAGTACGAAGAACGGGCTGTAGAGCACCAGCATCTTCAGGTACACACTGAACAACACATGGAGCATGGTGCGAGCTCACTGCAGGGAAAAGTCGAAGGGAAGTCTAACAGGCCGTTGCAGTGTCTGTCGGCTCAGCTGGTTTGCGTCGCCGCGCGGTTCTGTTCATCTCGCTGGGCGACCCAGTGCTCGATCAGTTCGCGCAATTGGGAGAGCTCCACCGGCTTGGCCATGTGTCCATCCATGCCGGCCTGGCGCGCCCGCTCCTTGTGTTCGGCCAGTATGTGCGCCGTCAGGGCGACCACAGGGGTGCGCACGCGCTGGTTGCCGACTTCCCAGGCGCGTAGTTGCTGGGTGGCGGAGAAACCGTCGAGAATCGGCATTTCGCAGTCCATCAGCACCAGGTCATACCGCTGGGCCTTCATGGCCTGAAGCGCTTCTTCGCCATTGCTGGCGGTGTCGGGCTGCAGATTGAGTTTGCCCAGCATTCCGCGAATCACCTTGGTGGAAATGCTGTTGTCCTCGGCCACCAGGATACGGAAATCCCCCGGCACCTTGACCGGCAGGGTCGGCCCCGTTGGTAACGGGTAGGGGGTCGCCAGGCCTTTGTTACGCTGGTTAAGTTCGTCGGCCAGGGTGGTCTTGAGCGTATAGCCGGCTACCGGCTTGGCGAGGATGCGCTTGATCCCGGAATTGCGCGCGATTATCTTGCTGGGCGCGTTGCTGATGCCGGTCAGCATGATCAGCAGGATGTCGTGGTTGAGGCTCGGGTCTTCCTTGATCTTTGCCGCCAGTTGCATGCCGGTCATGCCAGGCATGTTCTGGTCCAGCAGCACTACATCGAAATAATCCCGCAGGTGCGCCTTGGTGCGCAACAGTGCCAGCGCTTCCTTGCCGGACGGCACCGCACTGACGTTCAGGCCCCAGGCGGTGCATTGTTGCACCAGTACCTTGCGGCACGTGTCGTTGTCGTCGACGACCAGCACCCGCGCACCCTGAAGAGGGCCATCGAGATCGGAGGTGGGGTGTTCCAGGCGATCTGGATCCAGCGGCAAGGTCAGCCACAAGGTGCTGCCCTGGCTGTTGCCGCTCTTGATGCCGAACTCGCCATGCATCAGCCGGATCAGTTGACGGGCGATCACCAGACCCAGGTTGCCCCCCACACGGTTGGCCGACAGGAAATGCTTGCTGTGGAGTTCGGCGTGCATCAGCGCGTCGCGCTCCTCGGCGTCCATCGGCTCGCCACTGTCCTGCACGGCAATGCGCAACCGCGGTTTGGCGCTGCGTTCATCCAATGCCACAACGATCAGGATTTCGCCTTCGTCGGTTTTTTTCAGGGCGTTTTCCAGCAAGCTCAGCAGGGTCTGGCGCAGGCGCGTCGGGTCACCGCTGATGACCCGCGGGACCTGCGGCTGGATAAAGCTGATCATCTCGACATTCTGTTGCTCGGCCTTGGCGCGGAAGATGCTCAGGCAGTCCTCGATCAGCGCGTTGAGGTCGAACTGCACATCGTCCAGTTCAATCTGCCCGGATTCGAGTTTGGAGATGTCGAGAATCTCGTTGATCAGTGTGAGCAGTTCGTTGCCGGCGCTGTGGATTGTTTGGACGTAGTCGCGTTGTTTGACTGAAAGCGGGGTGCCCAGCAGCAGTTCGGTCATGCCCAGTACACCATTCATGGGCGTACGGATTTCGTGACTGATCTTGGCGAGGAACTCGGCCTTGGCATTGATCTCGGCATTGCTGGCAGCCAGGTCGCGGCTGATGCTGAAACGGCTTTCGGTGATGCTGCGCTGGCGCTCGCTCAGGGCGATGCTCATCAACAGGCCACTGAGGCAGATGAACGCCAGCAGCGTGGTGATAAGGCCCTGGGGTTCCACCAGTGTCAGCCCCAGCAGTGCCGGGAGGATGATCAAGGTGCCGAGGTTGAACGCCACCATGGCCACCACGAAAAAGCGCGCCGGGCGATAGCCTTTTTGCAGGTGCCAGGCCCCGGCGAACAACATGCTCAGGCCGGCGAGGGCGACCAGCCCATAGGTAATGATGTTCAGCGGCAGCGTGTTGACGAACAACAGCAACAGGCCGCAGGCGATGATGAACAGCATTTCCCCCTGTAGCAGTTTATTGAGCGGGTGCGAGCCCAGGGGGGCAAAAAAGCGATAGGCAAACATCAGTCCGCAGGGCGCGGTCAGCAGCAGGGCCAGATACGCTCCGGGCGTCTGGATGGCGTGCCAGGCTGGCAACCAGGGGCCGGCAAGATTCAGCAACAGGGCCAGGCTGAGCATCAACAAGGCCTCGCACCCGGCCAGCCAAAGACTGCTGCGTGATCGCGTGTAGGCGTAACGGATGAGGTTGTGCAGGATCAGCATGGCGATGCAACCGAACAGCAGGCCGTAGATCAGTGTCTGGGTCTGGTTGGCGGCGGTGCTGATAGCCGATTGCAGGGTGATGTAGGGGCGCATCTGGTGATCGGAAACCAGGCGCAGGTAGACATCCAGGGTGTTATTGCTTTGTGGCAGCGGCAACAGGACATCACTGCCAGCCATTCGCCGCTCAGCTTGCGGCTGATCGGCGCCGGCCTGGGTCTGGTCGATGAGCTTGTCGCCGTCCAGCACGTAGAGTTTGAGGTTTTCGAGGTCCGGAGCGAATATCTTCAGCACCTGCTCGTGTTTGCCGGGGGCCAGCCTGAAGCGTAGCCAGAGCGCGCCACCGGGCTCGGCCGCCGTCAGGCGTTCAAGTTCGATAGGGCTGAATTGATTGGTATAACGGGCGGAACGGATGTCGCTCAACTGCAGGTTGCCCTGCTCGTCGAGCAATACGGCCCAGCCACTGCCTTGCGCGGCCTGGGCCGGGAGCATGCAGAGCAAGGTCAGCAGAGTGACGGTGAGACTTACGGCAATCCTGAGCCAGCGCACGGCGAAATCCCTTCGTAGGTTGATGCCAGAATATAACTATGCGCGGCGCCGGAATAGTCCGGCAAGGGCTTGAGGCCCTTGCCCGACCGAATGGATCGACTATTCCTGATTTTCGCCACGCTCACGGGCAATGGCGCGGTAGCCGATGTCCTTGCGATAGAAGCAGCCTTCCCAATCGATTTTGGCTGCCAGCTGGTAAGCCTGCTGTTGAGCCGCATCGACACTGGCGCCCATGGCGGTCGCACAGAGCACTCGACCACCGGCGGTGACCACTTGTCCATCCTTGAGCGCTGTACCGGCGTGGAAGACCTTGCCTTCCAGTGCCGCGGCAGCGTCCAGGCCATTGATGGCCACGCCTTTGGCGTAATCACCAGGATAGCCGCCCGCTGCCAGCACGATGCCGACGCTCGGACGTGGATCCCACTGTGCTTCTACCTTGTCCAGCGCTTGCGCCAGGGCGGCTTCGACCAGCAACACCAGGCTCGACTGCAGGCGCAGCATGACCGGCTGGGTCTCAGGGTCGCCGAAACGGCAGTTGAATTCGATGACTTTAGGGTTGCCGGCTTTGTCTATCATCAGGCCGGCGTACAGGAAGCCCGTGTAAACATTGCCTTCATCGGCCATGCCGCGAACGGTCGGCCAGATCACCAGATCCATTACGCGTTGGTGCACTTCGCTGGTGACCACCGGGGCAGGGGAGTAGGCACCCATGCCGCCTGTGTTCGGGCCGGTATCGCCATCGCCGACGCGTTTGTGATCCTGGCTGGTGGCCATTGGCAGTACGTTCTTGCCGTCAACCATGACGATGAAGCTGGCTTCTTCACCGTCCAGGAACTCTTCGATGACTACGCGGGAGCCAGCGTCGCCGAAGGCATTGCCAGCGAGCATGTCGCGTACGGCGTCCTCGGCTTCGGCCAGGGTCATGGCGACGATCACGCCTTTACCGGCCGCCAGGCCGTCGGCCTTGATGACGATCGGCGCACCTTTTTCACGCAGGTAAGCCAGGGCAGGCTCGATCTCGGTGAAGTTCTGATAGTCGGCTGTCGGGATCTTGTGGCGAGCCAGGAAGTCCTTGGTGAACGCCTTGGAGCCTTCCAGCTGGGCTGCGCCAGCGGTCGGGCCGAAGCAGTCGAGGCCGCGTGTGCGGAACAGATCGACCACACCGGCCACCAGTGGCACTTCCGGGCCTACGATAGTCAGTGAGACATTTTTCTCGGCGAAGTCGGCAAGCTGTTCAAGGGCCAGCACATCGATCGCAACGTTTTCGCACTTGGCTTCAATCGCGGTGCCGGCGTTGCCAGGCGCAACAAAAACCTTCTGCACGCGCGGATCCTGAGCCACTTTCCAGGCCAGGGCGTGTTCACGGCCACCGCTGCCAATGATCAAAACATTCATTTCAAAAACCTCGGATGAAGCTAATTCTGTTTTAGAACCTGAAGCGCTTCGCGCTGCAGGAGGTCGCAATGAAGCCGGTAGATGCAAGGCGGAGGCTACCTTGATGAGCGGAGTTGCCTTTTGGCAATGAGCATCATCAAGGTAGCCTCCAACGCAGCAGATGCCGGTTTCAGTGCGGCCGTTGTCTGGTTAGTGACGGAAGTGGCGCATGCCGGTGAACACCATGGCGATGCCGGCTTCATCAGCGGCGGCAATCACTTCTGCGTCGCGCATCGAGCCGCCTGGCTGGATCACCGCAGTGACACCGGCCTTTGCCGCATTGTCCAGGCCATCGCGGAACGGGAAGAACGCGTCCGATGCCATCACCGAACCCTGCACTTGCAAACCCGCGTGTTCAGCCTTGATCGCGGCGATTCGCGCGGAGTTCACGCGGCTCATCTGGCCAGCGCCGACGCCGATGGTCTGGCGGTTCTTGGCGTACACAATGGCGTTGGATTTGACGTACTTGGCGACTTTCCAGGCGAAGATCAGGTCGTTGATTTCCTGTTCGGTCGGTGCGCGCTTGGTCACCACTTTCAGGTCTTCGCTGCCGATCATGCCGATGTCACGGCTCTGCACCAGCAGGCCGCCATTGACGCGCTTGTAATCCCACGCAGCAGCGCGATCGGCCGACCACTCGCCACAGGCCAGCAGGCGCACGTTGGCTTTGGCGGCGACGATGGCGCGAGCTTCTTCGCTGACGGACGGGGCAATGATCACTTCGACGAACTGACGCTCGACGATGGCCTTGGCCGTTTCAGCATCCAGTTCGCGGTTGAAGGCAATGATGCCGCCGAACGCAGACTCGGTATCAGTGGCATAGGCCAGCTCGTAGGCCTGGCGGATACCGCCTTCGGCGTCGGGGCTTACGGCCACGCCGCACGGGTTGGCGTGCTTGACGATCACACAGGCTGGTTTGACGAAACTCTTCACGCATTCCAGCGCGGCGTCGGTGTCCGCCACGTTGTTGTACGACAGCTCTTTACCTTGCAGTTGGGTCGCGGTGGCGATGCCGACTTCGGCAGGCTTGGCTTCCACGTAGAACGCCGCGCTCTGGTGTGGGTTCTCGCCGTAGCGCATTTCCTGGGCCTTGACGAACTGGCTGTTGAAAGTGCGCGGGAATTCGCTGCGACCTTCAGTGCTCAGCGTATCGGCAGCCTGGTTTACGGTGCCCATGTAGTTGGCGATCATGCCGTCATAGGCGGCCGTGTGTTCGAAGGCCTTGAGCATCAGGTCGAAACGCTGGGCGTAGGTCAGGCCGCCGGCCTTGAGACCTTCGAGCACGCTGGCGTAGTCGCTGGCATTCACCACGATCGCTACATCTTTGTGGTTTTTTGCCGCGGAACGGACCATGGTCGGGCCGCCGATGTCGATGTTTTCGATGGCGGTCGGCAGGTCGCAGCCTGGCTTGTTGATGGTGGCTTCGAACGGGTACAGGTTGACGGCTACCAGATCGATCGGCTTGATGCCGTGCTCGTTCATGATGGCGTCATCGATGCCGCGACGACCGAGGATCCCGCCGTGGATTTTCGGGTGCAGGGTTTTCACCCGACCGTCCATCATTTCTGCGAAACCGGTGTAATCCGCGACTTCCACTGCGGCAACACCGTTGTCGCGCAGCAGCTTGAACGTTCCGCCGGTGGAGAGGATCTCGACGCCCAGGGCTTCAAGCTCCTTGGCGAATTCGAGGATCCCGGTCTTGTCGGAAACGCTGATCAAGGCGCGGCGGATCGGCAGGCGGGTAGTCTGGTCGGTCATCTCAATTTCCATCAAAAGCAAAGGAGTCAGCAAAAAAGGCGACCGTTTTTACGCGGGCGCCTTTCTGGTTTGATTGAATGCTTACAGCAAATCGTACTGCTTGAGTTTCTTGCGCAGCGTGCCCCGGTTCAGTCCGAGCAGTTCGCTGGCCTTGGTCTGGTTGCCCTTGACGTAGTTCATTACGCACTCGAGCAGGGGAGCCTCGACTTCGGAGAGCACCAGGTTGTACACATCCGTGACGGCAGCGCCCTCAAGGTGGGCGAAATAATTGTGCAGCGCCTTCTCGACACTCCCGCGAAGGGTCTGGCCTTCTTCGCTAGGCGTATTGAGGTGCTGTTTCAAATTCACGTTGTCGCTCACGGGTGTTGTTCCACTCACTAAAGTCTCGGTCATCATCGTCATGCGGCCACCCCTTCTCCGTCCCCTGTCAGGCTCTTGTAACGTTCGGCGAAGAAGCCCTGAACGTTGGCGCATTGTGCTTCCGTATCTTCCAAACGATTGAAGTGGGCGCGAAACTCCCTGGCGCCCGGCAAGGTTGCGAGATACCAGCCCACATGCTTGCGAGCAATGCGCACACCCATGACGTCTCCATAGAAAACGTGCAGCGCGGCCAAATGCTCTAGCAGTATGCGTTCCACCTCGATCAGTTCCAGCGCCGGAAGTTTTTCACCGGTGCGCAGGTAATGATCGATCTCGCGAAAAATCCATGGCCGCCCCTGGGCAGCCCGCCCTACCAGCAGGCCATCGGCACCGGTGGCGTCGAGCACATACCGGGCCTTTTCCGGCGAATCGATATCGCCGTTGGCGAACACCGGGATCGACACCGCCTGCTTGATCGCGGCAATGGTGTCGTACTCGGCTTCACCGGTGTACAGGTCGGCACGGGTGCGGCCATGCACCGCCAGCGCCGTGATTCCTGCCTGCTCGGCGATCTTCGCCACCGTCAGGCCGTTCTTGTTGTCCCGGTCCCAGCCGGTCCGGATCTTCAGGGTGACCGGCACATCGACTGCGGCCACGACGGCCCGCAGGATCTCGGTTACCAATGCTTCATCCTTCAACAGTGCGGAGCCGGCGGCCTTGTTGCAGACCTTCTTGGCCGGGCAGCCCATGTTGATGTCAATAATCTGTGCGCCCAGTTCGACGTTGGCCCGTGCCGCATCTGCCAGCATCTGCGCATCGCCACCGGCGATCTGTACCGAGCGGGGCTCGGGATCACCTTCGTGGATCATGCGCATGCGGGACTTGCGGGTGTTCCACAAGCTCATGTCGCTGGTGACCATTTCTGAAACTACCAGCCCGGCGCCCAGTCGCTTGCACAGCTGACGAAAGGGTTGGTCTGTGACGCCCGCCATGGGGGCGAGAATCAAGCCGTTGTGCAATGTATATGGACCGATGCGTACCGCCGACATAGGACTTCCCTGTTGTGGGGCCGGATCATGAGAGTTCGAAAAAGGGTTGGCATGATACCCGCTCTCGATGACTGGATAAAGGCTGAATTGAACAAAATCTGAACAGTTATTCTGTTATCGCCAGCGGTTTGGTCCAGGCACGCTCAGTCAGAAATCCGTCGTCAATCGCGGATCAGTGAAGCGTTTCACTCGGGCGAATGAAAACTCAGGCTGTAGTTCACCGCTTTGGAGCCTGGATCGAGAATATCCAGCGCGATGTGGATGGGCGTCTGCGGCGGCATTTCCGCCATGCCTTCGAGATCGCCATTGAGGTATTCGCCGGGTTTGAACTGACGCCTGGCGATCAGGTGACCGTTGAGGTCGGCAAAACGCAGCTCCAGCAGGGGGAATGGCTGGGAGAACGGCGCGCGATTGTAGATGATCGCATCGACCACCAGGGCACCGCTGAATTCCGGGTGGCTGCGCACGACCAGGTTGCTGCTCTTGATTTTCGCGATGTCGACCTTGGACGGCACGGTGCAACCGATTTGTGGGCACAGCTGCTGGAACCAGGGACGGTACTGGTCCTGACGCGCGAGTTCTTCGAAATGATACGCAACGTACTGGCCGCCCAGCGCAAGCGCGGCGAGCGCCACCAATAGCATCCAGATGAAACGGCGGCCCCAGGGCGAACGACGTTTTTGCCAGTCCAGTTGCAGCGGGTCGTCGGTCAGGTCCTGCAGCACCTCGGCGCGCACTGCCGGTTCGCTGCGCTTTTTACGCAACGGCTCGATCGAAGGCAGGTCGTCATCCAGGTCATCCACCGCGGACAGGGACAGGCGTTCCGGCGCGGGTGGCGGCTCCAGCACCAGTTCCTGGCGCACCAGGGGAGGGCGCGGCTCATCGTCGAGCTCGACCAGCTCCAGGGTCAGCGAGGGTTCGGTACGGGCTGGCTTGAGTGGAGTAAACGGCACCACCGCGGCCGCTTCCTCGACCTGGCTGGCCTGTGCCCGCTCGGCCGCCGATTCGCTGTACAGGCTATCGGCCCAGGGGGCTTGCTCATGATCGGCGCTGTCGCGTCGCGCACTCAGTGAATCTTCGCGGTGCCGGCCGAATTCGGTGGTCGGCTGGATCTCCCGCTGCTCCAGGCGCGCGAGTTCTTCGTCGAGGTCCATGCTGTCCAGGTCCAGCTCGGCGGCCGTCCACTGCTTCAGGCTGATGGCCCGTTGCTCTGGCGGCTCGACGATGACTGGGGATGTGGAGGCAACAGGCTCCTTGCCGGCGTGTTGCTCCAGCAGCTGCTTGGCGGCATTAAAAACCTGCAGGCATGACCCGCAACGAACCACTCCGCGGGCCACGCTCAACTGGGCATGGCTGACGCGGAAGCTCTTTTGGCAATGCGGACACTGGGTGACGAAGCTGTCGGTCATGCGGCGATCCGATGAATGCAGGCGCCCATTCTAGCGCCGACGGCCAGTGATGCGCACCCAGCCATCGCGATTGGCGATCGGGTCCAGGTCGAAGTCCTGGGCGTAGGCCCTGGCGACGTCTTCGCCCTGCTCGGCGAGGATGCCCGACAGCGCCAGGCGGCCACCCGGCTTGACCAGGCTGGACAGTTGCGGCGCCAGGGAAACCAGCGGCCCGGCGAGGATATTGGCGACCAATACGTCGGCCTTCACCTGCGGCAGATCTTCTGGCAAATACAACGGGAACAACGCTTCGGCAATGTTGTTGCGCCCCGCATTGTCCCGGGAAGCTTCCAGCGCCTGCACGTCGATGTCAGTGCCTACGGCTTCCCTGGCGCCCAGCAACAGGGCGGCGATCGCCAGGATGCCCGAGCCGCAACCGAAGTCGAGCACGTTGCAATCCTTCAGGTCCTGACCATCGAGCCACTCCAGGCACAGTGCGGTGGTCGGGTGTGTGCCGGTGCCAAACGCCAGGCCCGGATCCAGCAACAGGTTCACCGCGTCAGGCTCGGGTGCGGCGTGCCAGCTCGGGACAATCCACAGGCGCTGGCCAAAACGCATCGGCTGGAAACCGTCCATCCAGCTGCGCTCCCAGTCCTGGTCTTCGATGACTTCGCTGTGATGCTCGGGCAATGGGCTGCCGGTCAGCAATTCAAGATGCGCCAGCACGCTGGCCGCTTCAGTGCCGCCTTCGAACAGGGCCAGCAGGTGCGTGTGCGACCACAGTGGCGTGGTGTTGAGTTCCGGTTCGAAAATCGGCTGATCTTCAGCGTCCATGAAGGTCACCGACACGGCGCCCACTTCAAGGAAAGCGTCTTCGTAGGTTTCGGCTTGTTCTGGGCTGATGGCGAGACGGACTTGCAGCCAAGGCATGGCGGGCACCTTTGAAAAATATTGATTGCAGCCTAGCGGGCTGCGAGAAGCGCGCAAGTTTACGCGAGCGCGGGGCCGATGACGACCATCTGAAAAAATCAAAAGATCGTCCTAACGCGGCCCGAGCCTTCGGCAGCTCTTACAGAGGAATGTGAACTCCCGTAGGAGCTGCCGAAGGCTGCGATCTTTTGATCAAAAACAACAAAGCCGCCCGAAGGCGGCTTGGTTGATTACCAGCTAAAGCTTAGTGCTTATCGCCAGCCAGCTTGTGTTCCAGGTAGTGGATGTTGATTCCACCTTTGCAGAAGCCTTCGTCGCGGACCAGGTCGCGGTGCAGCGGGATGTTGGTCTTGATCCCGTCGACCACGATTTCGTCCAGCGCATTGCGCATGCGCGCCAGGGCTTCGTCACGGGTTGCGCCGTAGGTGATCAGCTTGCCGATCAACGAATCGTAGTTCGGCGGAACGGCATAACCACTGTACAGGTGCGAATCGACGCGAACGCCGTTGCCGCCTGGAGCGTGGAAGTGCTTGACCGTGCCTGGGCTTGGCATGAAGGTTTTCGGGTCTTCGGCGTTGATCCGGCATTCAAGTGCGTGACCGCGGATGACGACGTCTTCCTGGGTGTACGACAGCTTGTTGCCAGCGGCGATGCTGAGCATCTCCTTGACGATGTCGATGCCAGTGACCATTTCGGTAACCGGGTGCTCGACCTGAACGCGGGTGTTCATTTCGATGAAATAGAACGCGCCGTTCTCGTACAGGAACTCGAAGGTGCCCGCGCCACGGTAGTTGATGTCGATGCAGGCTTTAACGCAGCGTGCGAGGACTTCCTGGCGAGCTTTCTCGTCGATGCCCGGTGCCGGTGCTTCTTCGAGAACCTTCTGGTGACGACGTTGCAACGAGCAGTCGCGGTCGCCCAGATGGATGGCGTGGCCCTGGCCATCGGAAAGCACCTGAACTTCCACGTGACGTGGGTTGGTCAGGAATTTTTCCAGATAGACCATCGGGTTGCCGAACGCCGCGCCAGCTTCGGAACGGGTCAGTTTCGCCGAGGAGATCAGGTCTTCCTCTTTATGCACAACGCGCATGCCGCGACCACCACCGCCGCCAGCGGCCTTGATGATCACCGGGTAACCGACTTCGCGACCGATGCGCAGGGCGGTTTCTTCGTCTTCCGGCAGCGGGCCGTCAGAACCCGGAACTGTTGGAACGCCAGCAGCGATCATCGCGTGCTTGGCCGATACCTTGTCGCCCATCAGGCGAATGGTGTCGGCTTTCGGACCGATGAAGGCGAAGCCGGAGTTCTCGACCTGTTCAGCAAAATCAGCGTTTTCCGCGAGGAAACCGTAGCCTGGGTGAATGGCGGTAGCGCCGGTCACTTCAGCTGCGGCGATGATTGCCGGAATGTGCAGGTAAGAATGGGCGGCCGACGCCGGACCGATGCAGACGGATTCGTCTGCCAGGCCCAGGTGCATCAGCTCCTTGTCGGCCTTGGAGTAAACGGCGACAGTCTTGATGCCCATTTCCTTACAGGCACGCAGGATCCGCAGGGCAATCTCACCGCGGTTGGCGATCAGAACTTTTTCCAACTTCGCAGTCATCAAAGTTTCTCCGCGGTTCAAACGATGGTGAACAGCGGTTGGTCGTACTCAACCGGCTGGCCGTCTTCGACGAGGATGGATTCGATCACACCGCTGGTTTCAGCTTCGATGTGGTTCATCATCTTCATCGCTTCAACGATGCACAGGGTGTCGCCTTTCTTCACGGTCTGGCCGACTTCAACGAAGGACGGCGAGCTTGGCGAAGATTTGCGATAGAAAGTACCCACCATCGGCGAGCGGGCAACGGTGCCGTTCAGCACAGGCGCGGCTGCAGCGGCAGGAGCGGCGGCAACCGGGGCGGCAGCGGCAGGCGCTGGAGCCGGAGCGTGCATTGGAGCCGGTGCGTAGTACTGTTGAGCTGGAGTCTTGCTGTGGCGGCTGATACGTACGGACTCTTCGCCTTCCTTGATCTCGAGCTCGTCGATGCCGGACTCTTCCAGCAATTCGATCAGTTTCTTAACTTTACGGATATCCATGAATCATCAACTCCCAAGGGTCGGTCAGGGGCGCTTAACGCTTGTAGTTCAAGTCGTTGCCTGTGTTTCAAGCTGCTCTAGTGCGGCCTCCAGGGCCAGTCGATAACCGCTGGCGCCAAGGCCGCAGATCACTCCCACCGCTACGTCGGAGAAGTAAGAGTGATGGCGGAATGGTTCGCGTTTGTGCACGTTAGACAAATGCACTTCGATGAATGGGATGCTCACCGCCAGCAGCGCGTCACGTAAAGCGACACTTGTGTGCGTAAAAGCTGCTGGATTGATCAGGATGAAATCCACACCTTCGCTGCGGGCAGCGTGGATGCGGTCGATCAATTCATACTCGGCATTGCTCTGCAGGTGCAGCAAATGGTGGCCGGCTTCACGGGCACGGCGTTCCAGGTCCTGGTTGATCTGGGCCAGCGTCGTGGCGCCATAGGTGCCCGGTTCGCGGGTGCCGAGCAAGTTCAGGTTGGGTCCGTGCAGAACCAGAAAGGTTGCCATCTGCTGTTCCTTGTTATCCGAGTGCATTTGTCAGAACCCGGCGACTATGCCGCAAAGACTTTGTGACTGTCCAGTTCTATGCAATAGCCAGCACGATGGCCGATGTTTGCGCGAAATATATGACCGCCCGATTGAATCCGGTCATTTGGGCCCGGCCGGCATGATGGGGTTGGCAGGTGTGTCGCCGTCGCGAGCAAGCCCGCTCCCACTGGGGCCTGTGCCGCGCATGTATCCAGTGTGGGAGCGGGCTTGCTCGCGAAGGCGCTCGATCAGACGCGAAACGCCTGTACCGCCGTGTGCAACCGTCCGCCCAGCACCAGCAAGTGTTCCCCTTGCTCACGGCCTTCACCAATTCGCAGCAAGTTATCCCCACCCAGCTGGTGAATCCGCTCGCTGTGATCGCGAATCTCACTGACCGCACCACTTTGCTGCGCAGTCGCATCGGCAATGCGCACTGCAGTGTCGGAAATGGTCTGGATCGCATCGACGATTTTATCCAGTGCGCCGTCCGCCGCCTGGGCCTGGTTGGCGGTGGACTGCGCGTGACCGACCTGGGCGCGCATGCCTTCGACCGATTGGCGTGCCGCCGTTTGCAGCCCGGCAATCAAGGTCTGGATCTGCGCCGTGGCACCGGCAGTGCGTTGTGCCAGCGAGCGAACTTCCTCTGCAACCACGGCAAACCCGCGACCCATTTCCCCGGCACGAGCCGCCTCGATGGCGGCGTTCAGGGCCAGCAGGTTGGTCTGGTCGGCGATCGAGCGGATGACCGTCAGTACCCCGCCGATCGTGGC
Source organism: Pseudomonas sp. 65/3-MNA-CIBAN-0223 (assembly GCF_040310425.1). Lineage (NCBI taxonomy): Bacteria > Pseudomonadati > Pseudomonadota > Gammaproteobacteria > Pseudomonadales > Pseudomonadaceae > Pseudomonas > Pseudomonas sp. 65/3-MNA-CIBAN-0223. Next base: position 64,573 of record NZ_JBEOPV010000017.1, on the reverse strand, counting down.
CGACTCTTCGGCCAGATGTTCAATCATCTGCGCATTGCCTTGCACTTCGCCGACCAGGGCATGCAGGCCGGCAAGGCTCAGGCCGATGACTTTCTGCCCTTGCTCTACCGCCAGCCCCGCATGGCGACTGGCGTCGGCGGCTTGGCTGGCATCGCCGGCCACTTGCTGGATCGTAGCTTCCAGCTCTGCGAGAGAATCGCGGATCATCGCGGTGTCGCCAGCCTGATCCTCAGCGCCGCCGTGCAGGTCGTTGCTCAACTCGGCCAGGGTGCGACTGCTGCCGGCCACTTGCTCGGCGTTCAGGCGAATGGTTCCCACCAGGTCGACCAGGTAGGCTCGCAGGCGGTTGAGCGAAGCCTGAATGTCGTGCAATTCGCGGTTGGTCCTGCCCAGTTCGATGTCCCGGCTGAAATCGCCCTCGGCCCAGGTCGACAGGGCGGGTGCGAGGTTGGTCAGGGTGCGAGCCAGTCGCCGTTGCAGAGTGTCGATCAGCAGTGCGATCAGCAGTATCAGGCCGATCATCAACCCCTGCAGCAGTCGCACCTCACTCTGGATTTGCCCGTGTTGCGCGCGCACTGCGGGCTCCAGATCTGCGATGGACTGCTGCACGGCGGTCATTTTCTGATGAGTCGCAGCGCTGAGCTCGCTGCGTTTTTCGATCTGTTCGCGGGTGCGGGCAAGTTCTGCGGGGTAGCGGGCCAACAGGCTGTTGAGTTCCCGTTTGAGGGCAATGCCGGCGTCTTCGGCGACGGTCTTCTCAGTGCTTTCCAGACCCATCATGGCGGCAAAATCATCGGTATTGGACTCGCTGCTGCTCGTCACGCCCAGCAAGGGCAGGGCCTCCAGAATACTGGCCTGGGTGCGGATATTGCTGACTTCGCGCTCCACCTCCGCCGCCAGTTCGCTGCGACCGCTGCTGACCAGTTTGTCCCGGGCCAGCGACAGCTTGCCCACGTGCTGCGAGGCGTTGAGCAAGGGCTTGAGGTAGTCCGCGTTGGCACTGGCATATTGGCTGAGCTGGTCAAGGTTTGCGCCCAGCTCCCGTTCTGCCTGCAGCAGCAACGCCTGGGGGTCGCCTGCAAGCTTGCCGGCGGCGAGCAGTTCGGTTTTGCTGAACCCTTCAAGCTCCGCAAGGCTGGGGCGCACGGCGTCGGCCAGGGAGGGCGGCAGTTCATCGAGCTCGTGTTTAAGCTCATCGATCGCCTGGCCCGCACTGCTCAGGCGCAGGGCATCACCGCTGACGAGGTAATCCTGCACGTTGCCCACCACCTGCCGTTGAAACTGCTGGGACAGGCTCAGGTAACGCTCCATCAGCAGATAGGGTCGTTCAAGGGCTTTTTGCGACCACCATAGGGTCGCGCCAAGCGCAGCGCACACGGCAATTAAAAGGACGGTGTTGAGATTGGTCAGCAGCTTGAGGCGCATCGCGGGACTACCAACGGCAGAATGGTAAGCGCCCGAAGTTATTGCGTTTCTATTACAGGGTTATGACTGGTTCGGTGGATTCAGATGAAATAGTGGCCTTTTGCTTTGATTCCCGCGAGGACTGCACGCGGTTGCGCCCGGCATGCTTGGCGCGGTACAGCGCCTCGTCAGCCTGGCTCGCCATCATCAAGCTGTCGGAGTTTTCACCGAGGTCCACCACCCCGGCGCTGAACGTGCACCAAAGGTCCTGGGGCTGCGCCGGATAGTGAATTTCGGCGAAGCGCTGGCGGATTTCATCGAGCACTTTGTGGGCCGACTCCAGATCGGTATCGGGCATCACAATGGCGAACTCTTCGCCACCGTAGCGGCCGATGAAGTCAGTCTTGCGCAGGCGCTGCTTGAGGAACAGCGCCAGGCTCTTGATCACCCGGTCGCCCATCGGATGGCCATGACTGTCATTGACCCGCTTGAAGTGGTCGATATCGAGCATGGCAAAGCTCAGTGGCTTGTTCTCGCGGCGCGCGCGAAAGCTGCAGTCTTCCAGCAACTGCAGGATATGGGTGTGGTTGTACAGGCCGGTGAGGCTGTCGCGCACCATCCGCGCCTTCAGGTTGCGCGCCCGTGCCGCGCGGTTGCGCACGGTGGTGATCAGGTGCCGCGGTTTGATCGGTTTGGTCAGGAAATCGTCGCCCCCTTCACTCATGGCGTCGAGTTGCTTGTCCAGGTCATCCTCGGCCGAAAGGTAGATGATCGGCACGCTGACGTATCGGTCGTTGTGGCGGATGACCTTGGCCAGCTCGGTGCCGGTGCAGGCCGGCATGTACATGTCGAGGATGATCAGGTCGGGCTGGAAGTCCGCGAGTTCGGCCATGGCCTGTATAGGCTCGATCAAGGTGCGGGTGACAATGCCGGCGCTATTGAGCAGGCGCTCGGTGTGCATGGCCTGGGCCCGGGAATCGTCAATGATCAGCACTTTGAACGGTTCGTACTGTGCGACGCAGGTCAGCACTTCGATCTTTTCCAGCAGGCTTGACGCTTCGAGGGTACCGGTGAGGAACTCCTGGCCGCCGGCACGCACGGCGGCGAGGCGGGTCGGGGTGTCGGTTTCATTAAGACTGAAGAACAGCAGCGGCAGTTGTTGTTCCAGGCCTTCCTGGGCTTCGGCGGCGAGTTTGAGGCCGATGCCGGGCCCGCTGAAATCCACATCCATGACAATCGCCGCCGGCAGGCGCTCGACCATCGAGGAGCGAAACGCCGCCACGCTGTCCAGGGACTGGGCGCTAAGACCGAAAAATTCCAGCTGTTTGGCCAGGCGCTCCGCGCGGTCGTGATCCTGCAGCATCACGTAGATCGGTTTGCGCAAGGGCGGCAGGAACGTCTGATCGAGCTGATCGCCCTGGCGCAGGCCGGTGCGCGACAGCCGCTGCATCAGGCGGTTGAGGTCAGTGATCAGGCCGCTGCTGAGGCGACCGCGATTGGTCTCGACTGCGTCAAGTGCCTGGCCGATGTGGCGGGCCAGTTGCATGTGTTCCGGCTGCTCGAAGCGCTCGGCGAACCGCAACAGGCGCAGGTTGGCTTCGCTCAGTTCCGCCAGGTCGGTGGCAGACCACTCGCTGCGCTGCAGGCGCTGCCATGTCTCAAGAATCTGACGTGCCTGATGAATTACCCGCTGGGCAAAGTGGTGCTTGAGGCGCTCACGGCTGGGGTCTTCTGGCTCGGTCATATCCTGACTACTAGTTAGGGTGCATGCTGAGATCGACTGGTGGCTCTATGCTAGCATCTCTTCCGAGGGTGGATCAGTGTCGCATGTCAATAATCTGCATAGCGAGCTCATTCAGTTTATGACTGGCGAGTCGCGGTGCTGCGTGCGGGATGCGTACGCCGCACCAACACAAGGCGTGGTGTTCATTTATAGTGGCGGTATCGACCGTGCGATTGATGCTTGCGGCATGCGCGTATTAATGCGCGGCAAACGAGGCACGATGGCGTAGGGTTGTGGTCGAACCGATGAACTCAAGTGATTGAAAGGATATCGCCATGCTGGACTGGAAGAACCGCGCGGGCAGCGCGCCTGAACGTGCCGCTGAACCAAAATCAGCCACCCGCAGCTATATAGGTGGACTGTTGTTCAGCCGGGCGCTGGTCACCTTGATCGGCCTGTACCTGTTGGTGGCTATCGCCCTGGGCTGGTATTGGAGCCAGGAGCCGGCACTGTTCCCGGTTCAGCAGAATGCCCAGGTCGCTGCCGAGAAAGAAGGCAAGCAGATGGTCATCGGCTACACCACGGTTGAAACCCTCAAGACCGTGGCCGATACCTTGCTGAGCAAGCCGGGCGGCTATATTTCCAATGACCGTTTCCCGCCAGGCCTGTGGATGGACAACACGCCAAGCTGGGAATACGGGGTGCTGGTGCAGGTGCGCGACCTGACGCGAGCACTGCGTAAAGATTTTGCCCGCTCGCAATCGCAATCGGCGGAAGACTCGGACCTGGCCAAGGCCGAACCGCGCTTCAACTTCGACAACAAGAGCTGGGTGCTGCCGTCCAGTGAGTCCGAGTATCAGGAAGGCATCAATTCCCTGAGCCGCTACCAGGCTCGCCTGTCCGATCCTTCGCAGAAAAATGCGCTGTTCTACGCCCGTGCCGACAACCTCAACAACTGGTTGGGCGATGTGGGCACACGCCTGGGTTCGTTGTCGCAGCGACTGTCGGCCAGCGTTGGCCGGGTCAAGCTCAACACCGCCTTGAAAACCGAGGTCGTGGCCCCGGGCCAGGTACCACAGGTTGACGAGGAAATCGTCGAAACCCCGTGGATGCAGATCGACAACGTATTCTATGAAGCCCGGGGCCAGGCATGGGCCTTGTCCCACCTGCTGCGCGCCATTGAAGTCGACTTCGCTGACGTGCTGGCGAAGAAAAACGCCACCGTCAGCGTGCGCCAGATCATTCGTGAGCTGGAAGCTTCGCAGGAGCCGGTGTGGAGTCCGATGATCCTTAACGGCAGCGGCTTTGGCGTTCTGGCCAACCACTCGCTGGTCATGGCCAACTACATTTCCCGGGCGAACGCCGCAGTGATCGACTTGCGTCAATTGCTGAATCAGGGCTGAGTCATGGTCGACAGCGACAAAGAGGCCGCCCACCGCGCGGCCTCGGACGCCGAGCAGATTGCCTGGGTCGATGAGCAGGACAACCTGCTCGGCGCGCTGGTCCGTTCCGACCTGCGCGAGCGGGGCCTGATCGGGCGTGGCACCTACATCATGCTGTTCAATTCGGCGGGTGAGCTGTGCGTGCACCGCCGCACCCTGAGCAAGGCGATCTACCCCGGCTACTGGGACGTCGCCGCTGGCGGCATGGTGCTTGCCACCGAAACCTACGCCGAGTCGGCCGCACGGGAACTGGAAGAAGAGCTGGGCGTTGGCGGGGTGGAGTTGACCGCCCACGACCATTTCTACTTCGAGGACACCGGCAATCGCCTGTGGTGTTCGGCGTTCTCGGCAGTGTGGGACGGGCCGTTGATCCTGCAGCCGGAAGAGGTGGTTGAAGCGCGCTTTCTACCCATCGACCAGGTAATGCTGGAAATCCGGCAGAAGCCTTACTGCCCGGACTCGCTAGCGGCTTTGAAGCGCTATCTTCGCGCCTGCGGGAAAGACGTCGCAAAAGAGCTATAAATTGGCGCCGATTGGCTCTTAGCAATCGGCGTTTTTGCCGTTACACTGCGCGACCTTTTCAAACTGAACCGACATCAGTACGGCGTAGGAGCTGCCGCAGGCTGCGATCTTTTGATTTGCCATTGAATCAAGATCAAAAGATCGCAGCCTCGTTGCACTCGTCAGCTCCTACACCGGCTTTTCCGTTTCAGTAGCGCTGCCCCTGCCTGAGTGGGGCTTCGCGGTCGATAGCCATGCGCTGCGGCCAGTCTTTGTCCTCCCAAGAGGATTGCCGGTGGCCAAAAAAGCCGCATCCTTCGCCGCCCTAGGTGGCCTGGTATTTTCCACCGACGCAGGTCGTCATTGCCCCGAGTGCAGTAAACCGGTGGACGCCTGCATCTGCAAACAGACCGTGATCCCGGCCGGTGACGGCATTGCTCGCGTACGTCGCGAAAGCAAGGGACGTGGCGGCAAGACGGTGACCACCATCACCGGTGTGCCCCTGGCTGAAGATGCGCTCAAGGACCTGGCGACCACGTTGAAAAAACGTTGCGGGACCGGGGGTGCGTTGAAAGACGGCATCATTGAAATCCAGGGCGATCATGTCGAACTACTCTTGGCGGAATTGATCAAGCTCGGTTTCAAGGCAAAGAAGTCCGGCGGCTAGCAGCCTCTGTGAAAACCACCCTCGACTTGATCCAGTCCTCACAGCAGGTCTGGCGTCGTCCACATGGTTTTCACAGAGCCTGTTCTGACCGGTTTCTAAACTCACTGCGGTCGGCGAGGTCTACCCCCTCGTTGACGAACCGTCATTTTCATTCTTTAGACTGCGCCGGCCTGAACCCAGGCGACGCTCTATGACTTCTTTATAGGGGACTTCAATGTCCGTACGACGCACACGCAAAGACGATGGCAGCCAATGGACAGTTGCGGACAGCCGCAGTGTTTACGGGATCCGCCATTGGGGGGCCGGGTATTTCGCCATCAATGACGCCGGTCGCGTCGAGGTTCGTCCGAACGGCCCCGCCAGTTCGCCTATCGACCTGTTCGAGCAAGTGGACCAGCTGCGCAAGAGCGGCTTGTCCCTGCCATTGCTGGTTCGTTTTCCCGACATCCTGCAAGACCGCGTGCGTCAGCTGACCGGTGCATTCGATTCGAACATCGAACGCCTGGAATACCAGAGCAAGTACACCGCGCTTTACCCGATCAAGGTCAACCAGCAGGAAGCGGTGATCGAAAACATCATCGCCACCCAGGATGTTTCCATTGGCCTTGAAGCCGGTTCCAAACCCGAGCTGCTGGCCGTGCTGGCCCTGGCGCCCAAAGGCGGCACCATCGTCTGTAATGGCTACAAGGACCGCGAGTTCATCCGCCTGGCCTTGATGGGGCAGAAACTCGGGCACAACGTGTTCATCGTGATCGAGAAAGAATCCGAAGTTGAGCTGGTGATCGAAGAAGCCGCCTCGCTGAAGGTCAAGCCTCAGGTCGGCCTGCGCGTGCGCCTGTCGTCCCTGGCGTCGTCCAAGTGGGCGGATACCGGCGGCGAGAAATCCAAATTCGGCCTGTCGGCGGCGCAGCTGCTGTCGGTGGTCGAGCGTTTCCGCGCGGCGGGCCTGGATCAGGGCATTCGCCTGTTGCACTTCCACATGGGTTCGCAGATCGCCAACCTGGCGGACTACCAGCACGGCTTCAAGGAAGCGATCCGCTACTACGGCGAACTGCGCAACCTCGGCCTGCCGGTGGATCATATCGACGTCGGTGGCGGCCTGGGCGTCGACTACGACGGTACCCACTCGCGTAACGCCAGTTCGATCAACTACGACATGGATGACTACGCCGGCGTCGTGGTCGGGATGCTCAAGGAATTCTGCGACGCGCAGAGCCTGCCGCACCCGAACATCTTCTCCGAAAGCGGTCGCTCGCTGACGGCGCACCACGCCATGCTGGTGGTGCAGGTCACCGACGTCGAGAAACACAACGACGACGTGCCGCAGATCGAGAACAAGGAGGCCCTGCCGGAAACCGTGCAGTGGCTGGTAGACCTGCTGGGCCCGACCGACATCGAGATGGTCACCGAAACCTACTGGCGCGCCACTCACTACATGAGCGACGTGGCTACCCAGTACGCCGATGGCAAGCTGACCCTGGCGGAAAAAGCCCTGGCCGAGCAATGCTACTTCGCGGTGTGCCGTCGCCTGCACAACTCGTTGAAGGCGCGTCAGCGTTCGCACCGCCAGGTGCTCGACGAACTCAACGACAAACTGGCCGACAAGTACATCTGCAACTTCTCGGTATTCCAGAGCCTGCCGGACACCTGGGCCATCGGCCAGGTCCTGCCGATCCTGCCGCTGCACCGTCTCGACGAGGAGCCGCTGCGCCGTGCCGTGCTGCAAGACCTGACCTGCGACTCCGACGGCAAGATCAAGCAGTACGTCGACGAGCAGAGCATCGAGACCAGCCTGCCGGTACACGGTCTGAACGAAGGTGAAGACTACCTGCTGGGTATCTTCCTGGTGGGCGCCTACCAGGAAATTCTCGGCGACATGCACAACCTGTTCGGTGACACCGACTCGGTGAACATCTACCAGAACGCGGATGGCAGTGTGTATCACGCCGGTATCGAAACCCACGACACCATCGAAGACATGCTGCGCTACGTGCACTTGTCGCCGGAAGAGCTGATGACCCACTACCGCGACAAATGCGCCAGCGCGCGCATCACTGCCGCCGAACGCACCCAGTTCCTCGACGCCTTGCGTCTGGGCCTGACCCGTTCGTCTTACCTGTCGTCCTGACGGGTTGGCGCCAAGGCTTGATTCGCGTGGGGCCGGTTGGCCTGGCGCGGGCGAGCCTGGCAGTGGAGTGAAACCACGGGGACCGATTACGAGCGCCCGTGGTCCCATCTTCAGGAAGGCCTGGCGCTAGGTTTCAGCGAGCGACAGGTGCTCGATGAGTGGTTGTGGCTGCGCTATCTGTGGCAGAACAACAAACCCTGAGGTGTGGCGTCGATGGCGATCAGGATTCGGCTATTTTGCAAACGGGCCATTGGCGCGCTGGTGCTGGCTGCGATCGCGGCCTGTTCACCGCTCAAGGCGCTTAATGCACTGACCCCTGAAGACAGCTTCGACAAGACCGAGGGCATTGCCTATGGCAGCGACCCGCGGCAAAAACTCGATGTGTACGTCCCGCGCCACCCCATGGAAAACGCCCCGGTGGTGGTGTTTTTCTACGGCGGCAGCTGGAACAGCGGATCGCGCAGCGATTACAGTTTTGTCGGTGAGGCCCTGGCATCCCGGGGAATCGTGGCGGTGCTGGCGGACTATCGCCTGTATCCGCAGGTGCGCTACCCGGCGTTTCTCGAGGATGGCGCCAAGGCCGTAGCCTGGACCCGCTCGCACATCCAGCAGTTTTCCGGCAATCCGCAGCGGCTGTACCTGATGGGGCATAGCTCCGGCGCGTACAACGTCGCGATGCTGGCACTGGACCCGCAATTACTGGGAGCTGCTGGCATGTCGCCCCATGACATCAGCGGCTGGATCGGCCTGGCCGGTCCCTATGACTTTCTGCCCATCGTTAACCCTGACGTGCGCCCGGTGTTCTTCTGGCCGAATTCGCCGGCCCTGTCACAACCGATCAACCATGTCAGTCGAGGCGCGCCACCGGCGTTGCTGATGGCGTCCAGCGATGATGAGCTGGTCGACCCTGGCCGCAACACCGGTGGCCTGGCGCGCAAGTTGCGCGAAGCCGGGGTGCCGGTGCGCGACCTGTATTTCTCCCGCACCGGTCATGCCACCCTGGTGGCAGCGTTGTCCCGGCCAATGCGCGGCCTGGCACCGGTGCTGGATGAGGTCGAAGGCTTCATCAAGGCCACGCCGGCTCAGTGAGCTTTGCCGGCAAACCAGCCGTCGTTGCGTTGCAGATACCAGGCAAACGCCCCAAGTGTCAGGCTGCGCAGCAACATGAAAAGCAGGAAGGTCAGCCATAGACCATGGTTGCCCAACCCTTGCAGCGCCCAGGCGAAGGGCAGCAGCAGGGCCACCGTCAACAACATGCCATTGCGCATTTCCCGGGCGCGCGTAGCGCCGATGAACAGGCCATCGAGCAGGTAGCTCCACACGGCAATCAATGGCAGCGCGGCCAGGTAGGGCAGGTAGATGAACGCAGTGTCGCGCACACTCTGGATATCGGTCTGCATCTCGATGAACAGATGCCCGCCAAACAGGAACAGCACGGCAAAACCCAGGCTCGCCAGCAGCGACCAGCCGCAGGCGACCACCAGGGAGCGGCGCAACGCCTGCCGGTCACGGGCGCCAATGGCATGGCCGCACAACGCTTCCACAGCGTGGGCCAGGCCATCCAGTGCATGAGCCGTCAGCAACAGGCCGTTGAGCAGCAGCGCATTGGCGGCGACAGTAGCGTCGCCCAGCCGCGCACCTTGCACGGTGATCAGGAAAAAAATCGACTGCAGCGCCAGGCTGCGAATGAAGATGTCGCGATTGACCGCCAGCAAGGGGCGCCAGCTCTGCCAGATGGCCAGCGCCGCCCAGGCGATGTGCCCGGGGTAGGCGCGCAGGGCCTTGCGGGTCATCAGCAGGCCGATGATTGCTCCGGTCCATTCAGCAATGACCGAGGCCCGGGCGGCCCCTGTCACCCCCCATTCCAGGCCCAGAACGAACCACAGGTTCAAGGCAATGTTGACCAGGTTGGTGCTCAGCAGTATCGCCAGGGGTGCCCGAGCGTTCTGCGTGCCGAGGAACCAGCCAACCAGTGCATAACTGGCCAGGGCTGCCGGCAGCCCGAATAGTCGGGTGTGAAAGAATTCGCGGGTCAGTTGGTCCAGCTCCGCCGAAGGCTGCATGAAGTGCAGCGCGACTCCGCTCAGGGGTACGCCTGCTGCGCCCAGGACAATCGCCAGCCCCAGGGCCAGCAACAAGCCCTGCAACAGGATCTGCCGCAACGCCGCGCCATCGCCTCGGCCGGCCGCCTGCGCGGCGAAACCGGTGGTGCCCATGCGCAGGAAGCCCATGCCCCACGCCAGGAAGGTGTAAAGGCTGGCGCCCACGGCCACGGCGCCGAGTTGATGGGCATGGGGCAGGTGGCCGATGACGGTGCTGTCGACCAGCGCCACCAGCGGTACCGAGATATTGGACAGAATCATGGGCGCGGCAAGCGCCCAGACCCGGCGATGGGTCAGGCGGTCGCGCCAGTCGTTGCTCAGGTTGGACATGCAGGCTCCTTGGGGGAGCCATTGTGTGTCAGTGGATGATCCAGCTCAACAGCCACAACCCGAGCAGCAGCCAGATGATCCCCATGATGATCGACGCATTCATGAACGCCCGAATGGCCGACCACAAGAGCATCAGGCCCAGGACCAGCGCGATGATGCTGATGATCGAAGTGTCCATCCCCAGCGCCCGGGACAGCCCCTCGACGAAGTTGGCGCCGGCATGGCTCAACAGATTGAACAGGCCGCTGAGGCCGTCGACGATAAAACGGATGACTGAGCCGAGTGCCTGCCCGAGCCATTCGAAAAAGCTTTCTACCTGCATGTGTAGTTCGTCCTGAGAGAATGATGAGCCCCGTAGGAGCTGCCGCAGGCTGCGATCGTTTGATCTTGATCTTTGGCGCTAATGACTATGCCAAAAGATCGCAGCCTGCGGCAGCTCCTGCACAGGGCATCGACTGTGGATTATGGGGCAAAGTTCGACACTCCATCGATACGCTTGCAGTCCTGGGCCAACCCCTTGAAGCTATACGTCTTCAGGAGAGCCCGATGAACCTTGTTGAACTGACCGAACGCCTGCACGCCATCCGCGATCGCAATGACTGGCGACAATTTCACAGCCCCAAAAACCTGGCCATGGCTGCCAGCGTGGAAATGTCCGAGCTGGTGGAGATCTTCCAGTGGCTGACCGAAGACCAGTCGCGCCAGCTGCCGGCCGAGAAACTCGCCCATGCCGGTCAGGAAGTTGGCGACATTGTGCTTTATCTGCTGCTGTTGTGCAGCGAGTTGGGGTTGGACATGAATGAAGTGGTACGCAGCAAGCTGGCGGACAGCGAACGGCGGTTCAGCTGATGAGTGACCGTCATTTCGATCAGCTGGCGACGCGCTTCGCCGAAAAAATCTACGGTGGGGCCAAGGGCGCCATTCGTCTGGCCGTGCTCCAGGCCGACCTGGCCGAAACCCTGCCGGACCGGCCGTTGCGCGTTCTGGATATCGGCGCGGGCCTGGGCCACATGTCGTTATGGCTGGCCCAGCGCGGGCATGACGTCACGCTCGCCGAACCTGCCGAACCGATGCTTGAAGGTGCTCGGCAGCGCTTCGCCGAGGCCGGGCAACACGCGACTTTTATCCAGGCACCCTGGCAGGATCTGCTCGGCCAGCTTACCGAACCCTACGACCTGGTGCTGTGTCACGCAGTGCTGGAATGGCTGGCCGAGCCCCACGCGATATTACCAGTCTTGCATCAACTGACCCGGCAGGACGGCTGGTTGTCCCTGGCGTTCTACAACCGCGATGCGCTGATCTACCGCAACCTGCTCAAAGGCCACTTTCGCAAGATGCGCAAAAACGACATGGCGGGGGAAAAACAGAGCCTGACGCCACAACAGCCCCTGGACCCGCGTGAACTTGCGGCGCAACTTGAGGGCCTGTGGCGGGTCGAAACCCAAAGCGGGGTACGGGTTTTCCACGACTACATGCCGGTGGAATTCCAGGCCCGCGCGGAACTGGTGGACCTGCTTGAAATGGAACTCGCGCACCGCCGTCACCCAAGCTTTGCCGGGCTTGGGCGCTACTTGCACTGGATCTGCCGGCCGATCTGATCGGAGCATGAAATGAAAAGTCGTTCGGGTTTACTGATCATCTGCCTGGGGTTGGCGGCCTGCCAGGGCAGCAACCCTTATGTCGCGACCTCCAGGCCGTTGCCGCCCGCGCCACCTCAAGCCGCCACTACCTTCGACCGCAGCGCCTATCCGGCACCTGCGCGCGACTACGGCCGGTATCGCAGTTGGGCCTGGTTGAACGGGCAATTGCCGCCGGGGACTGCCTGGGCGGATTCGGCGCAGGTGGTCGAAGCCGTCAGCAACGCCCTCGACCAGCGCGGCTTGCGACCCTTGCACGACAATCGCCCGGCCGACCTGTTCGTCAGCGCTGACCTGCGCCTGGAAACCCGCTTGCGTCAGGTGCGGGATGACTACTATGGCGGTGCCGGTTATTACGGCGGCGGTGGCGGTTATAACCGCTGCTGCGGCAGCGGCTATGGCATGTACAACACAGTGCCGATCGTGCGCACCTATCAGGAGCAGGTCGTGGTCGTGCGGGTCGACCTGTTCGATGCGCAAAGCGGCCAGCCGGTGTGGAGCGCCAGTGCCGAAACCAGCAACCAGGGCAAGCAGAGCGCCAGGGCCGATGCGATCAGGGAGGCTGTGGAAAAAGCCATGTCGGCGTATCCTCCCGGTTAACTAAAGTAGATAAGACGCATTACGCAGGTTCATGCCTCACTCGGAGAATCATCATGTTCCGCCGTCTCGCTTTACTGGTCGTGGTCGCGCTGCTCGGCGCCTGTGCCTCGGACCAGGTCAACCATGACTTTGATGCCAGTCGTGACTTCGCCGCTTACCGTAGCTGGAGCTGGAAAGAGCCGGCCCTGCAATACCGCCCCGATGACCCGCGAATCAAGAGCGATCTGACCGAGCAGCGCATCCGCCAGGCGGTAACCGAACAGCTCGACCAGCGCGGCCTGCGCCCGGCTGCCGCTGGCATCAAGGGTGACCTGAGCGTCCAGACCTACCTGATTGTCGAGCAGCGCCAGCAGCAGGTCACCACCAACTACGGCGGTGGTTGGGGCGGCCCATGGAATGGTTACTGGGGCGGGCCGATGTACAACGAAACCCGCAACATCACCTACAAGGTCGCGACGGTCCAGATCGACCTGCTCGATGGCAAGGACGGCAAGCTGGTTTGGCGCGGCAGCGACGAACAAATGCTCGCCCGCTCGCCGAACCCGGCTGATCGCAGCACCGCGATACGCGAGACGGTGGCGCGGATATTGGCAAATTACCCGCCTAGATAAAAACTTGAAGCAGCACCGCAATCAACCGTAGGCGCTGTCTAGTGCAACGAGGCTGCGATCTTTTGATCTTGCTTTTGAACATTACACAGCCAAAAGATCGCAGCCTCGTTGCACTCGACAGTTCCTGCACACCGCTCATGTGCAGCTCTGAAAACCCTTGTCTACACTCTCCCATACCCATGGAGGTAACCCCTCGGCAGTACGCCGGCAAAGGAGTGCACAATGTCTCCCCGCTTGCAGTTTCACGGTCCCGCCCGGCAACGTGGCGCGATCGGTCTGGTAGCCGCGCTTACCCTCGGCCTGGCAATGATGTTCATGTTGCTGGTGCTCGACAGTGGCAGGCTCTACCTGGAGCAGCGCAAGCTGCAGCGAGTCGCCGATGTGGCGGCCCTTGAAGCCGTGACGCGCGACGGCGATTGCCTGGCCAATCTCACCGCGGCCAGGTACGCCACTGAAAGCGCCACCCGCAACGGCCTGACCGTCGCAGACGGCATTACCCTGACCACCACCTGCGGAGTCTTGCAGACCGGCGCCGACAAGCTGCGCAGCTTTACGCCGGATGCCAGTAAAAAAGCAGCCATCCGCGTGATCGCCACCCGAGTGGTCCCCACCAGCATCGCCGCCGGTGTCGGTGCACTGTTCAGTCCCGGCCCGGTCAGCCTCAATACCCGGCTCACCGCGACAGCAGTCGGTGCCCCGGCCGTGCTGCCGCCCCTGGCCATGTTGACGATCGGCAGCACAGCGCTGGTGGTCGACTCCAGCAAGTCGGCGGCCTTGAACCTGTTGTTGGGGAAAATGCTCGGCGGCAGCCTTAATCTGAGCGCGGTGGGCTGGCAAGGCCTGGTCGATACCAACATCAATCTGCTGAGCTACCTGAATCAACTGGCCCTGGACGTCAACGTCAGTGCCGGCAACTACACCGAATTGCTCAACAAGAAAATCAAGCTGACCCAGTTGCTGGACACCGCGATCACCGTGCTCCAGGCTGGCGGCACAACGGCTAGCGTGGCAGTCAGTGGCCTGACCGATCTCAAGGTGGTAGCCGGCAGCACCGAGCTTGCATTAGGGCAACTGCTGCAGTTGCAGACCGGCACGCCTTCGTCGGCGCTCAATACCAATCTGCAAGTGTTCCAGCTGGTGGAAGCCTTTGTGCAGCTGGCCAACAGCCAGAACGGCATCGTGGTCGACCTTCCACTGAATATTCCTGCATTGGTCAATGGCTCGGTGCGGGTCAAGGTGATCGAGCCGCCGCAGCTGTCGGCGGTGGGTAATCCGGCACTGGCCAAAGCCAACCCGATGGGGCCCGACCGTATTTTCGTGCGCACGGCGCAAGTGCGCACCGTGTTGTCGCTGAATCTACCGCCGTTGTTGACGGGAGTGGCCGGTCTGCCCGCTGCCATCTTGAATACGTCATTGATCTCAGGCGTGACCGACGCCCTGAACAACGTGTTGCACCTCAACCTCGGCGGAGCGCTCCAGTCAGTCTTCTGTGTTCTGGGCGGCACCTGCCAGCGTACGAACTTGCTCATCCTGCCCACCTCCAGAATTGATATCGCCCTGGAAGTCGGCAGTGCCAACAGCCGTGTGACCGACTACACATGCGCCAGTGATGCCACCAAAACGCTGACGACCCAGACCAATACGGCCCTGGTGAAACTGAAGGTCGGCAAAATCGACACGACCAACGCATTCTCGTCTTCGGCAGATGTAACGGTGCAGCCGTTGCCCTTGATCGACGTTGGCGCCATCACTTGCAAGATTCCCTTGCTGGGCTTGGGGCCAGAAACCTGCGATCTGTCGACACGCAAGCCGTTTTACGGCGGCGGCCTTGGGGTCAAGGTCGATTCGCCCGTCGCCAGCACCCAGAGCACGCACATTTACAACCAGCCTCCAGAGATCAAACAACCTCCGTTGTTTTACAGCCTGGGTACGCAGGGCATTGTCGACAGCTTGAAAACCACCCTGGCGGGTGTTCAGGTGCAGGCCTACAAACCTGTGGCTCCAAATGTACTGGGTGATTTACTGACCACTGTGAAGGGGGCGCTGGACGCAGTTAACAACACGCTGGGCGTGGTCATTGATGGCCTGCTCAGCAAAGTCCTCGACCCCATCCTCGACAACCTGCTCGCCGCCCTCGGCATCACCCTGAACAAAGTCGACGTCGGCGCCAACCTCAGTTGCAAACCCCCGGGTCGCGCCGGGCTGGTGATTTAAGACTGGGGCAATATCGGCAACTCGATGCAGAAGCGTGCGCCGTGTGCCGAATTGCTCACACTGAGCCGTCCGCCCATGTTCTCGACAATGCCGTAACTCACGGACAACCCAAGGCCAGTGCCGACACCCACTGGCTTGGTGGTGAAGAAGGGTTCGAAGATCCGCTCCATCAGCCGCGGATCGATACCGCCACCATTGTCCTCGACCCACAGGCGTACGTGTTGCGCATCGCGCTCGGCGTCCAGCGCGATCCACGGCTGGAACGGGTGATCATCCTCGCGCTTGGCCAGCAGGGCATCCCGGGCATTGACCATCAGGTTGATCAGCACCTGTTCCAGCTGATCGACATGACCGCGCACCTGCACCTCGAAGCCGGCCTCGCCTATTCGCAGCTCCAGCCCTTTGCCGCGCATGCCTTCGGCCAGCAACGCCAGGGTTCCTTCAATGGCATGTAACGGATTGAATGGTTGCTGCTCGATCTCGGAACGGCGACCGAACACGCGCATGTGGTCCACCACCCGCGCTGCGCGCTGGACCTGAGCGTCGATGCGCTTGAGCTTTTCGGTCAGGTAATCGACCTGCACATCGCCATTGCCCAGGCGCTTGAGCACATTGACGACGGCCATGCGCATCACATTCAGCGGCTGATTGATTTCATGGGCCAGGCCCGTGGCCATCTCGCCCAATGTGGCCATTTTTGCGCTCTGGGTGAGTTGCTGTTGGGCGCGCCGCACCTCGGTGTTGTCGCGGCCCACGGCCTGGATTTCAAGAAGGCGCCCCTGATCATCGAACACCCCGCGATCCGACCAGACCCACCATGCATGCTCGCGTCCCGGCAGTTGCAGATTGATTTCCGCGGTACTCACCGCAAACTCGGGGGTCAGTTGGCCCAGGCGCGATACAAACGCCTCGCGCTGTTCCGGCGACATCCAGCTGCCGAGGTTCACACCGGGTAACGCTTGCGGCTCGCATTCCAGATAGGCCGCCAGGGGACGATTGCCGAAGGTCAGCGTGAGGTCGGGCAGGTAACGGCAGATCATCGCCGGGGAGTCTTCCACCAGGAGGCGATAGCGTTCCTCGCTTTGTCGAACCTGCTCGGCAGCCTGGGTGGCTTCAGTGACATCCAGCCACAGGCCCACGGCCTCCACCGGCAGGCCGAGATCGTCGCGCAGCAGGCGGGCTTCATCGAGCAGCCAGTGGTAATCGCCAAGACTGTCGCGCATCCGGTAACGCGCCTGCACCGAACCCTGGCGCAGCAACTGTCGGGTGCGTTCAAAGTACTGGTCGCGGTCATCCGGGTGCACTCGCTCGACCAGCATCGCGGGGCTGCAGTCGGCGAGGGAGAAGCCCAGTAACGGCAGCAGGCTGTCACTGAAGAACGTCGGCAGCAGCGCGCCCTCGACGTAGCGCTGAACATAGATCACCGCCGGTGAACTGGCGATCAGGTTGTCCAGCCGCGCATGCGCCGTTGCCGCGTGCTGCTGCTGGTTTTTGATGTCGCTGATGTCGAGCATGAAACCGATGATTCGCCGCTGTGTCCCCGCGCCGATGGCCTGGCCTTGCAGGCGATACCAGGTCGGCGATTGCGCGGCATCGGCCTGCAGCACGCGGATGCACAGCAGCAGGGGTGCACTGTTGTCCTGCAGGTCGAGCAGGCGGGCATTGAGTTCTTCGCGATCGGCGGGGTGTACCCGTTCGAGCCAGTCGCGCACCGGTAAAAACCTCCGGTCCAGGCCCAGGTCGCTGGCAAGCGATGGGGCCAGTTGCAGCTCGTGGCGATCACCGAAAAGCTCCCACCAGCCGGTGCCCAGCAAGGTTTGCAGGGCTTCCAGGCGCTCCATGTGCAGATGGTGGCGCTGCTCGCGCAAACGCTCCAGCAGGGGCGCTGCCAGCGCGGCCATCAGCTGTAACCAGTCGCGATGGCTCAAGTCGGGCGCGCGCTGTTGCACGGGGTAAAAACCGCACAACAACCAGGCCGCGACACCCTGGGCGTCCTGGTACGGCACGACGAAGCCTTCGGCATGGCCGAAAATATCCTGCAGGCGCGGATGTTCGCCGCTGATCAACGGCTGGGGGGCGCCGCTGTTCAAGGTGTCGAGGCCAGTGCCCAGGCGTTGCCCCAGGTGCCATAACTGCGGCGCGTCGAAGGCCCTGGCATGCTGATGCACTTGCCAGCCCTGTGCCTGCTCGTCGAGCAGCGCCACGGCAATGCAAGGGATGTGCAAACGTTGGGCGAGAAGTTGCAGCTGGTCGGTCAGCACCTGGGGCAAGCGCGGCAGACTGCACAGGCGCAGTTGCTCGCTGATCTGGGTTGTGAGCAGCTGACACTGCTCGCGGCTGCGTGCCTGACGGCGTTCGAGCAACAGGTCACCGATGTCCAGCAGCTGCAATAACCAGCCTTCGGCTTGAGTATGCACCCAGCCGCGCAGGTGCACGGGCTGATCGCCCAGGCCTTGAAAGTCGAGGTCCAGGCTGTGCCCAAGCCAATCCCCAGGCGAACCTTCGATGGACAGGCAACTGTGGGGCATCAGGTAGTCGCGCAGTGGTACCGGCTGGGCGCTCACGGCCTGACGGGCGAGTGCGTGCCTGAGCGGTCCCGCCAGGTGCATCACTCGAGCCGCGGCATCCAGCTGGATGTGTAAACCGACTCCGGGCGCGCTCATGGCGTGCCCGGTGATGAGGGCTTTCGCCGGTTGCCGTTGCAGCAGACGCCCGAGCAACGTATCGCCGGAACTCAAAACTGCAGGCTCGATTGTGCGCTGAGCGTGGTCGGCAGGCTGGGTACCGGGCCGATCCCGGGCAGCACCAGCGAAGGCAGCACGCTGTTCAATTTGCTGCTGGGATAGTCGATGCGCACCGTCAGCACTCCGCCGGCGTACTCCGCCTTCGCGTCGCTGGCGACACTGAAATTCAAGGCCGGCGGGATCCACGACAGGCGTTGAGTCAGGACGCTGGTCGCCAGTGTCTCGACGGTCTGCTTGTAGTTGGCGGTGGTCGGGTCCACGGCCACGCTGCGCCGTACCGCTTCGGCGGTCGACTCGTTGAACGATTGCATCAGCAATAACGGCAGGCTGTAACTGAGCAGGCCATACAGCACCGCGAAAAAGATCACGAACACCAGCGCGAACTCAATCGCCACGGCACCTTTTTGTTTACGGGGAAGGGCGGTTTTCATGTGTGCGTCTACCCTGACAATCACGACGTAATATCAGCATAGAATCATTCAGCCAAAACGGACGGCTTTTACCTCATGCAGAGTTTTTTCCTGATCATCTGGCTGATGGTGTGCGCCGCGCAGGACGCTCGAGAGCGACACATTGCCAATGTCCTGACCCTCGGCGCTGGCGCGTTGGCACTGGTCTGGTTGCTGTGGACCGGCAGCACCTGGCTGGGCGCCGAGGCCATTCAGGGCGGCCTGGCGTTCCTGCTGGCGCTGGCCTTCACGCTGCCGGGCTACTGGATGGGTCGTATGGGCGCCGGTGATGTGAAATTAGTGACAGCTTTGGCGCTTGCGACGGACGGTATGCACGTTCTCGGCACGATCATCGGCGCAGGAGTGGTCAGCGTTTTGTGGTTGTTGATTTCGCCAAAACTCTGGCTATATATGAGTCAATCACTTAGGGAACAATTGCGCTATATGGGCCCGCAAATGTCAAAAAAACAACCATTTGCACCGTTCGTACTGGCGGGCGCCGTGCTGACCATGGCCTGGCTCCGCTAGTCGCTTGTCGTGTGTACAGAGTCGAAAATTACGTCTACTTTCAAGTCAGTCGTAGTTGTACAGCCCGTGGCTGTCAGTACAGGAATAGCCAGATTTTGGCGTTGGCATGGAGTAGCACGTGAACAAGCTCACCTCGGCAGTAAAAGTCCTTGTGGTTGATGATCAGCCGTTGATCGTGGAAGAACTTGGCGAGTTTCTCGAGAGCAGTGGTTATCAGTGCGTACCCTGTGGCTCCAGTCAGGAAGCGATCGAGCGTTTTTCCGATGACGCCGATGTCGGCCTGGTGCTGTGTGACCTGCACATGCCCGGCATGGATGGCATTCAGCTGGTTCAGGAGTTGCAACGCCTGTCCGGCAAGCATCGGGTGTTCGAGGCCATCATGTTGACGGGGCGCGCGGACAAGCAGGACGTGATCAAGGCATTACGCGCAGGCTTTGCCGACTACTATCAGAAACCCATCGACCTGGATGAATTGCTGGACGGTTTGCAACGCCAGGAAGTGGCGTTGCAGGAGCGGCAAAAGAGTCTGCAGCTGGGGCATTTGAATCAGAAGCTGCAGTACCTTTCCGAGTCCATCGATGATCTGTATCAGGACCTGGACAAGGTACGACGCGATCCGTCAGCCCGTGGCGGGGCAGAGGCCTCGGACGATGCTTTCATTGATCCGGACCGGCTGCAGATACCGTCGATTTTCAATCAGCTGTCCCCTCGGCAACTGGACGTGGCACGGCTGGTGGGCAAGGGGCAGACCAACTATCAGATTGCCTGTGAGTTGGGGATTACCGAAAACACCGTGAAGCTGTATGTGTCGCAGGTTTTGCGTCTGACCCACATGCACAATCGCACGCAATTGGCACTGGCGTTGTCGCCCAATAACTCAGGTTTGCGCCAAAGAGTCACAGCCCACTGAGTGGCAAAAATCCACCGTAGGAGCTGCCGAAGGCTGCGATCTTTTGATCTTTAAAAAGACAAAAGATCGTCCGAACGCGGCCCGAGCCTTCGGCAGCGCCTACGCGGATGTGCATAAGGTATCCGAAGGCCTCTCAATTCCCCTCCAGCGACCCGCCCGTATCCTGCTCATAAAACTCCGGTATCGGGTACTCAAAACTTTTCAGGAACCGCGTCATGGCCCGTTCCCGCTCGGCCGCCGTGGCCGTTTGCGGGATGTTGGACGCCACCTGGTTTCGGCTCTGCAAAACCAGCCAGCCTTCGGTTTCCTGCTGTTGTGGTGAAGAGGGGCCGGCGTCGAGGGCCAGGGCTGGCAGGCTCAGCAGGGGCAGGCAGCACAGGATGGTCAGTTTCATGGTGTTCTCCTCTACTTCAGCGCGTCAGTGACAACCGCCACCTGGCCGCTGGTGGACGGCCGTGGCGGGGCGGGTGCCTTGAGTGATTCGGCGCGGGCCTTGGCGTCGCCGAATTGTTCCGGGCTCAAGCCGGCACGGCTGACGAGTTCACCAGCCTGTTGCCAGTTGTCCTGATAGATCAACAATGCCACCAGGTTCACCGCCGCCAGTTGATCGCTCTGCTTGAGTTCGATGGCGGTCAGGAACTCGAAGCGTGCGTCGTCCAGGCGCAGCTGGTTCATGTAGACCACGCCCAGGTCATTGCGGATTCTTTCGTCAGTCGGTGCCAGCCGTGCGGCCCGTTGCAGATGCGCCTGGGCCTGGCCGTTGTCACCCCGACCTGCGGCGAGTTGGCCGAGACCGTGTTCGGCTTCGGCGGCGCGGCAGCTGCCCAGCAGGCTGCGGTACAAGGGTTCGGCATCGCTGCGTCCAAGCAGGCGATACACCCGGGCCTTGCGCAGGCGTACATCCGCCAGGTTGTCCGGCAGGCTCTGCAGGTTGGCGAGGCTGGCGTGCAGCTTGCCGTCCTTGGCCATGTCATCGGCCAGGTTCAGCGCCAGCTCCTGATCGGCGCTGGGTTTGGCGCAACTGGCGGAGGTCGTCAGGTTGGACCAGGGCGCTTGGCCGTTGGTGGCACATCCGCTCAGCATCAGCAGACTCATCACGGCTATCAGTGCTTTCATAAGTAACCTCTTCAAGAGCCCAAATCAGGACGAGAACGCTCGGCCAATCGCGGTAAACCCCGGCCCGGCCAACACGATCAACAGCGCTGGAAACAGAAACAGCATCATCACCACCGACATCTTCGCCGACATCTTGGAGATGTATTCCTGCAGGTTGGTCAGGCGCCGGTCGTCGAGCAGCTGCTTGAGCGCCAGCAGCGACTTCATCGCACCGCCGCCCTGCTGGATCAGTTGCTGCAGGATCACGCAGGTGTCGGTGAACTCGTCGATAGCCAGCACGTTGGCCGCCTTGTTCAGCTCCTGTCCCAGCTCCAGGCCGGAGTCGACCCGGGCCAGAATAAGACTCAGCTCCTGGGTGGTCTGCGGCAGCAGCCGCTGGGCTTCGACGCTCAAAACGCGCAGGGCCTGCTCAACGGCCATCCCCGACTCGAACAGAATGCGCAGCAAAGGAATGAGCGTGGAGATTTCCACCGCGATCTGTTTTTGCCGGCGCTTGGCCGCGTAGGCCAGCAGGCGCTTGGGCAGCAGGTAGCCAATGGCCAAGGCAAAGAATGGCGCGATCCAGTGGTTGCTGGCCTGTGGATAGAACAGCGTTTGCAGCCCGATCACCAGGCCCATCACCACGAACGGCGTGCCTATTTGCAGCGCGGCAAACATCGAGCGCTGGCGGGCGCGGCGCCATCCCACGCGGTTGAGCAGCACCTGGGTTTCGTTGTCGAGACTGACGCTGCGTTGTCCCACCTTGCTGTCGCCCACGGCGCGCAGCCAGGTGCCCAGGCGGTTGTCCCGCACCATCTGCCCCTGCAGGCGCTGGCTGACCTGGCGTTCGCGGCGGTGGCGCTCGAACAGGCTGGCGAACATCAACATCACAGCGCCCAGCAGCAGCAACGAGCTGACAAGCATTGCTATGGCCATCTCACACGCTCCGCAACATGCGCCACAGCGCCAGGCAACCGGTGACTTGCAGGCACACGGCGATGATCAGCATCTGCCGTCCACCTTCGTCGTTCCACATCCCCAGCATGTAGCCGGGATTGCTCATCATGAAATAGCTCACCAGGATCAACGGCAGCGAACCCAGGACCCAGGCGGTCATGCGGGTTTCACCCGTAAGTGCACGCAACTGGCGAGCCCCCTGGTCGCGCTCGCGAATCAGTTTGATCAGGTTCTCCAGCAGCTCGCTGGCGTTGCCGCCATAACGGTGATTGACCTTCAGGCCCAGGGCGAACATGCGCAGTTCGTCCTGCTCATACAGTTCGGCAAAGTCATTCACGGCGTCGGGCAGGTTTACGCCCAACTGCACGTTGCGTTGAACCCTGCCCATGGCGGTTTTCAATGGATCCTCGCTGGCGTCGATCGAGCCCATCACTGCGTCCGCCAGGGTACGACCGGACTTCAGACTGCGTACCGTGTGGTCCAGCATCTGGGGTAACTGCTCGACGATCCGGTGGATCCGCCGGCGATAGCGCCAGGACACATACACCCGTAGCGCCAACGGTGGCACCACCAGCAACAGCAGGAAACCGGCCCAGCTTGCGACGGCAGAACCCATCAGCATCGACACCACCCACAGCGCCAGCCAGATACCCAGGCGGTCGGTGGGGCGCCCCAGGCCTGCGCGCAGGAATGCCCGCTCCAGGCCCGTCCAGCGAGTTTTTTCCGGTAGCCGTTCCGGCTGCCCCTGGCCGAGGCGTTCCAGGACCCTTTCGCTGCCGGATTTGCGCACGCCCTGGTAGAACAGGCGCACGGAAAAGGTCAGCAGCAACAGGCACACCAGGCACAGCAACAGAGGACCGATCATGTGCGCCTCGCGGTCACTGAAGGTCGCCGAACGACTCGCGGCGCAGCTTGTCGCCGGCGGGGTTGACCGCCTCGCGCAGAAAGCCGAAACCGGTGCGTCGATCGAGCCGGAACAGGGTATTGGTGACATACACGTCGTCGCGGATACCCACCACTTCCACGACTTCGCTGACGCAGCGGCGTCCGTCGGGCATGCGCGTCAACTGGATCACCACATCCAGCGCGGCGCAGATCATCTGCCGCAAGGTACGCTCGGCGATGCTGCGGCCGGTCAGGCCCACCAGGGTCTCCAGGCGCAGCAACGCATCCTGCGCGTTGTTGGCGTGCACGGTGCTCATCGAGCCGTCGTGACCGGTGTTCATGGCGGTGAGTACGTCGACCACTTCGACGCCACGGATCTCGCCGAGGATGATCCGGTCGGGACGCATCCGCAGGGCGTTGCGGATCAGGTCGCTGGCCTTCACTTCGCCGTGGCCTTCGGCATTCGGCGGGCGGGTTTCCAGGCGCACCACGTGGGGGTGGCCCAGTTGCAGTTCGGCGACGTCTTCGATAGTCACCAGGCGTTCGTGAGGGTTGATCAACTGGCTGAGGATATTCAGCAAGGTGGTCTTGCCCGTGCCGGTGCCGCCGCTGATCAGGATATTACAGCGCTTGCCGACAGCCTCCTGGATGAAATCAAAGATCGCCTGGTCGATGGTTTGCATCGCCATCAAGTCCGAACTCTTGAGCATGTCCTTGCGAAATTTACGGATCGACAGGCACGGGCCATCGAGGGCGATTGGCGGGATGATCGCGTTGACCCGGCTGCCGTCGGGCAGGCGCGCATCGACCATTGGCGAGGACTCGTCGAGCCTTCGCCCGAGGGGCGCGAGGATGCGCTGCATCACGCGTTCGACATGGTGAGCATCGATGAAGCGCAAGTCGCTCTGATGCAGCACGCCATCGCGTTCGATAAATACCCGGTGCGGGCCGTTGACCAGGATCTCGGTCACCGCCGGGTCGCGCAGCAGCACTTCGAGGGGACCGAAGCCGGTGAGTTCGTCGACAATCTCTTCGGCCAGGCGCTCCATTTCATAGCGGGAGATTGCCAGGTGGAGGCGGGCGATGTACTCGGCGATCTTGTCGATGACAAACTGCGCCAGCACCTGCCGGGTACCCTCCAGCAGGTTTTTTCCGGACTCTTCGATGGCATCGATGATGTAGCGGTGCAACACCAGTTTGAGGCCTTCATGGTCGGTGTTGCCGACGGCGCCACGGGTTGGCGCGCCGAACAGCTTTTCACTGTTCATTGCGCACCCCTCAGGCGGTCGAACCATCCCGCCTTGCGCTTGATGATGCCTTCGGAGCGTTTCGCCAGGCGTTCGCCGAGGGTGCGCAGGCCCTGGGTCAGGGTTTCTCGCGGGGCCAGTTCGAACAGCGACACGCCCTGGTTCTTGGCGTTGAGTCGCACCTGCGGGCTGTTGGCGAGCGTCGCGATGACCTCCATGCCGAAGCTTTTACCCAGGGTCTCGGCGTCTGGGCTAACGTCGCGCAGGTAGCGGTCCACCAGCAGCCGGGAGTGGTCAAGCTTCATGCCTTTTTCGCGCCAGAAATTGAGGATCGCCAGGTTGCGCCGGCAATCGAGCACGTTCTGGTCGGTGTACCACAGCAACTTGTCGCAGTGGCTGACAAAGGTTCGCAGCGCCTCGCTGTCCTGCTGCCCGGTGAGGTTCACCACAATGTGCTGGAAGTGATGACGCAGCGCGCTGAGCAGCATGTACAGCTCGGCCGCACTGGTGTGTTCCAGCGGTTCATCGGTACTGGCATAGGCGAGGATCCGCAAGCCGCCCTCGCAGCGACTGAACGCGCTGTCGATCAACGTGGCGTCCAGGCGTCGCAAGTGCCGCAGGGCATCGCCGAAGTGAAACGAGCTCTCCAGGCCCAGCAAGGCCAGGCTGTCGCCCCGTGGTAATCCGAGGTCCAGCAACAGGGTTTGTTGCCCGCTCTTCTGCACCACTTGCGCGAGATGGGTGGACAGCAAGGCGCCATCGGCATTGCTCTGCACGCTGTACAGCACCGTCAGGCCGCCCAGGTGATTACTGGGCGTGACAGGCGGCAGGCGCTTGCTCAGGCGCCGCACCAGGCCTGCGACCTCACTGGAGCGCGAGCCGTACGCGACGAAATCCCGGGCCCCTGCGCGCATGGCGTTAAGCACCAATTGATTGTCCATGCCATCGCCCAGCGCGACGATTGCCAGCATCGGCTTGGCTTCAAGGGCCCCTTCGATCAGCGCGCTCTGGGCCACCACGTGGTCGCGGTCCAGGCCGATGAACACCAGGCTGGCGAACGTCACATCCACCAGTGCCAGCAGTTCGTCAAGGCTGCCGCCACCGACGCTGACCACCTGGCCCAAGGGTGCCAGGGCGCCCTGCAGCCACTCCAGGTCAGTGTCGTTGCGCGTAATCGCGAGAAAGGTCTGGCTCAGGCTCTGGCTCATTGCGATAACCCGCTGCGTTTATCGAAGTTGCCGTTTTCAAGGAAGTACATGCGGTAGAAATTCGGATCGTAGTTGCGCAACTTTTCCCCGGGCAGCGAGGGCAGTTGCGCGTTCGCCGCCAGTGGCTGCACCAGGTGCGGGGTGACAATCATCAGCAGCTCGCGCTCTTCGCGATTGATGTTCTGGTCGCGGAAAAACGCACCCAGGATCGGGATGTCGCCAAGCCCCGGAAACTTGTTCACTTGGGAGCTGTTGCGGGTGCTGATCAGGCCGCTGATGACAAAACTTTCGCCATCGGCCAAAGAAATGCTGGTGTCGGTGCGGCGTACCGTCAGCGCCGGGACCACGGTGCCAGCAATGTTGACGCCGTTGCTGTAGTCCAGTTCGCTGACTTCCGGCGCAACTTTCAGGGCGATGCGATTGCTGCCGATGATGGTCGGGGTCAGCGTCAGGCGGATGCCGAATTCCTTGTACTCGATCGAGACGTTGTCACTGCCGGAACTGGGCACCGGGATGGGGATTTCGCCGCCGGCCAGGAAACTCGCGCTTTGCCCGCTCAGCGCCACCAGGCTGGGACGTGCCAGGGTGTAGGCGAAACCGCTGCCTTCCAGGGCGTTGATCATCACCATGGTCTTGCCGCCAATCCAGGAAATATTGAACTGATCGTTATTCACCGGCAGTCGCGGCTGCACCACGCCGTCGATGGTCGGCAGGGTGCGGGGCGCGCCGAACAGGAAGTTGCCACGGGTACCGAAAACCGAGGTCGAGGCTTCCTTCAATTTGGATCGGCTGACTTCGACGAAGCGGATGTCGGTCTGCACCTGGGAGGGCAGCAGCGGTTCCTCGGAAGCCAGGGCGACGCCGGTCAGCGCGGCGGTGGCCTTGCCCTGGACGAACACCATGGTCTGGCGCGGTGTGGTCGAGCAGGCCGTCCAGACCATCAGGCTGGTCGCGCCGGGTGCCATCCCGGTGAGCAGGAAGCCGCTGGCGCCGGTGGTGCGCACGTCGGCGATCTTCGGGTCGCCGACGGCCAGGCGAGTGATCGCAACCGCAGATTGCAGCTCCTGCTGCAGGCCTTCGCCGACTTCCAGCACGCTGGGCAACGGGCTCAAGGCCGTGCAATTGCTGGAGGCGGCAAGGCTGGTGTCAGCTGCGGTCAACACCAGGCAAGCGAACAGCGGGCAAAGTATCGGCATGGAACGACTGGGCATAGAACTGCATCCTTGCTCGATCAGGGAGTTTGTTGGGTGATCTGGTTACCACGAATGACTTCCACCCCAGGCCGTGCGACGGCCGTGCGCACAGGGCTGCTGACGGGTGTTTTCGGCGCGCCGCCCAGGGCCAGTTGGGTGAATTGGATCAGGCCTCTGTTGGCAGCATCAAGATTGCCGGGCGTGTCGCTTTCGCCAGCCCAGTAACGGGCCAGGCGCTGCTCCTCGGCGCTGCGCACCGCCAGGCGTAAAGTGCCTGCCTGGGTCGCCAGCATCAGGCGGCTGAGCAATGGTTCCGGCACGGCCAGCAGTACGGTGCGAGCGGCGATGCGGCGCTGATCCTGCTTGATCTTTTCTTCAGCGTTCAGGGGCGGGGTGGCAGGCTTGCCGTCGTTGGTCAGGCCGAGCTGGTCGCCGACCCCGAGCACACGCATGGCCGGGATGACGATCTGTGCCGACTGTTGCGGGTTGCTCTCGTCCTGGCGCAAGTACAGCAGCACGTCGACATAGTCCCCCGGCGCCAACTGCCCTGCGGCACCAATCACTTCATCGACGGCGACCGCGAGTGCGCGCTCGTCACTGCGAATCATGCGTGCCACGGCACCACCGCTTTCAAAGCTGTCCTCACTCAGCCAGGTGCCGGCGGTGAGTGTGCGCCATGGTGTACGCCCGAGCGCCTGGTCGATGTTGCCCAGGCTGCCGGCCGGCGCGCTGCGCAGTTTTTCCACGGCGAGGTCGGCGGCGGTCAATGGCGTGAATGGGGCCACATCGCGTACCACTACGACCACCGACTGGCGGGTCTGGTCTTCGGCAGTGGCGACGGTTTTTTCGATGGCGGCAACCGCGGTTGGAGCCTCGACCGGTTCGGCAACAGGCGCACGACTGAGCATCAAACCCCAGTAGCCGGCGACCACTGCGCCCACTAGCAACATCCCTGCAAGACCCATGGTGACGCGACTGTTCATGACGGGCTCTCCTTTTCCTGCTGCAAGACTTGGCCCATATCCAGACGGGGTAATTCGTGCTTAAGCAGCTATGAACATTCAACGATTTCGCTATTTGACGGTAGCGCAGGTAAAGCGAAATGCCATTAACCACAATGAAAATAGCTGTCAAAAGTTGAAGAAGTGGCCGAAATAGCAGGTTTTTTTTGGGTGCATAAGAAAGTGCTAATACTTAGTAATTAAACCGTTCTTACAGTTGCTGGGGGCCGGTTTGTTGACAATGCTTTGGTGGCACGGAGCAATCATGTCTCGGTCCGTGATACCGGTGCCCAGGGGCCCAAGGAGTTGTCAGATGTTTCTTAAACTGTATGTGAAAATTCGCGTGTTTTTTGAAAGTACTGAAGGCGCTTCGGCGATCGAGTATGCGATTGTGGCGGCGATGGTAGCGGTTGTTGTTGTGGTGTTTATTACCCCCATTGGAGATCGGGTCAGCGAAATTTTCACCGAACTTAACAAAGGAATTGGAGGCAAGGCTGTCGTGCCAAGCAGTTAAGATAATCAGCCGTATTTCTGATCGTCGGCTAATGTGGTTAAACCTAGGATTGCCGTAGCGGAAACGCCACATGACATTATCTTCACCCCCACGCCAGCAGTTGCTCTTGGTCGACGACGAAGAAGACGCGCTGCTGGAGCTTGCCGAACTGCTGGAGGGCGAGGGCTTTTGTTGCTTCACGGCAACGTCGGTCAAACTCGCCCTGCATCACCTAACCCGCCATCCCGATATCGCTTTGGTGATCACCGATCTGCGAATGCCGGAGGAGAGCGGCATGTCGCTGATCAAGCGGTTGCGCGAGCACACTTCACGTCAGCATCTCCCCGTGATCGTCACGTCCGGGCATGCGGACATGGAGGACGTCAGCGACATGCTGCGCCTGCAAGTGCTCGACCTGTTTCGCAAGCCGATCTATCACGTGCGATTGCTGGAAACGCTGAACAACCTGTTCCCTCAGCCCCTGGCCCAAGTGACCTCCGGCTGAACAAACCCGGTCCTACCGATTCATGCCGCCAGCACCCGATCCCGTAGGAGCCTGCGGCAGCTCCTACCG
This sequence comes from Pseudomonas sp. 65/3-MNA-CIBAN-0223, assembly GCF_040310425.1. Lineage (NCBI taxonomy): Bacteria > Pseudomonadati > Pseudomonadota > Gammaproteobacteria > Pseudomonadales > Pseudomonadaceae > Pseudomonas > Pseudomonas sp. 65/3-MNA-CIBAN-0223. The sequence goes on along the minus strand of NZ_JBEOPV010000017.1, from coordinate 35,930 downwards.
GGGGATCGTTCGGCTTCTACGCCGGCGTGTCGATTTGATCCAGTACGCGGTTCGCTGTGATCTCCGCCAGCATGATCGTGTTCGAAATACCCAGCAGCGCATTGCGCGACTCGCCGTCCAGGTGATCCACCAGGTGATGGACCATCACATCAACCGAGGCCAGGGTCTCGACCAGATACGTCATCAGGGTTTCAGTCGAGGCGCCAGGGTCCACGCTGAACAGGCTACAGGGCGTGCGTGGGGCGCATTTGATGTCGGCGAGGGATGGGGAGTCGAGGGTGCCTTCGGATTCGGCGGGGGTGTTTGATTCGGGGGGATTGGGGCTGTGTTTGATCATTGTGAAACTCCATTCGAGGACAAGGAGTTCGCCACGACTGCGACCAAGCAGGTGGGTGGCAAACCGTACGCAGGTTGGTCGACCAGGGAATGGAACCCGGCAGGGCCGAAGCCCTCCCACGCACAGCTCGCCATGAAGCAAGCACTAAAAGTGCGCCATTCTAAACCCGGGCGACCAAACCCGTTCGCTGAATTTGCAGCGACACCCAAAGCGTACATTCCCCGCTTCCGAAACAACAACCGACACAACCTGTAGGAATTTTCCCCAGCCCACTCTGGGTATGCAGGACGTGCACTTATTTCCTCAGCGCCACCCCGGTCAACTGTAGGAGCGAGCTTGCTCGCGATGGTCGTGAACGATAACGCTGGCAGCCTGACATGCCCGCGGCGTTCCCGGGCTCATCGCGAGCGAGCTCGCTCCTACAGTGGGTTCGTATAGGCCACCGTCCTTCTGGCAATCGTTAACCGTCGCCATCACCAGCAAACCGGTCCATGACTCAAAGCTGGTAACTGAAACTGATGCTGTACCGCGGCTTGCGGTTGAAGGTATCCAGTGCTTGCTCGGACATCGGCTTGGCGGCTTCCAGGGCGATGTTGTAGTACTTGGCATCGCCAAACCGCAACCCGATGGCGCCCGAGGACAGATTATTGCCCTGCACCGGCAGCTTGTTAAACCAGGTCTTGGAGCGATCCAGGACGACGTAGGGCTGCAGGATTTTTACCCAGCTCCAGTCGCGGTTGAAGCTGTAGTTGACCTCGTACGCGATGCCCCAACCCTTGTCGCCCGACGCATGATCGTCGGGATAGCCGCGGCCGAAATTCTGCCCGCCGAATACCGCGCGTTCGCTGTCGGGCAGGGTGTCTTCACTCCAGTAGAGCGCGGCCGAAAGCACCCCCTGCCAGTTGTCGAAAAACCGGTCGCTCTGCACGCCGGATAAACGCAGACGGAAGAAGTCCAGGTCGAGGTCGGTGTTGTTGGTATCGGCCCCCATGCCATCGATGCCCTGATAAACCCCGCCACTGAGGATCCGCAATTGTTTGGCATCGGCCTTGCGCCAGTCACCTTCAAAAGCGAGGGCGCGCACGTCGCTGTTGATGTCGACGCTCAATGGAAAGCCGACCACCTTGTAGCGGGTCTTGTCATTGACCGCGTACACCCTTGAGCTGACGCTGAGTTGTTCGTTGGGTGACGCGATGATTGGGTGGCTCAAGCCGACGGAGTAACGGTCATTCTCCCGGTGAGGTTTGAGCTCCAGGCCATTATCGGTCAGCACGTTGGTGCCAGGGTCGGCGCGGTAGCGTGAGGCGGAGAGCGCCAGCTGCGTGCCCTCGGCATTCAGAAACTGGTTGTAGTCCAGGCGGTAGTACTGCTCGTGATCTTCCCCTGGTGGAAACAGGCCGCTGAGGCTCAGTTGCTCGCCCATGGAAGTCTGGGAGTTGCTGCTGAGGCCGAGCAGGGCCTGGGTGCCGTTGCGGCTGCTTTCTGTGGCGCTCAGGGTGCTGGTGAAGGGTTTGCGACTCGCCTGGGCGACCAGGTAGGCCGCACCGTCGGTGGTGCCCGGTGGCGGCACCTGCGCCTGCAGGGTCACCCCGGGAATTCGACTCATGAGCGTGGTGTAGCGCTCGAAGGTCTTGCGCGTCAGCGGGCGTTCGGCCTGCAGCTTGGCCACCAGCTTGTCGAGCAGGCCCTTGACCCGCCCGACGTCGCCCTGCAACTGGTAATCCTTGATATAGCCTTCCACCAACACCACCCGCGCCACGCCATTGTCGAACGTCTGTTGCGGCAGGAAGGCATAGGACAGCAGGTAACCGTCCTGCTGGTAGCGGCGGGTAATGCTGCGGGTTGCTTCGATCAGGTCGGCGAGGCTGGTTTCCTGGCCGATCAGGGGTTGGTAAAGCGTGGCCAGTTCGCTGAGGGGGTAGACGGTTCCGCCTTCGATCTGCACGGTTCTGAGCTTGATTCGGGTGTTCATCATCAGCGGCTGGGCCTGGGTGGCGCCGGGTTCCGGCACCGAGAGCGGCGCAGTGCTGGGGCGGTAAGCATCGGCGGGCAGGTTGGGTACCGGCAGGTTGCGCGTGGTTTCGTTGCTGTTGAGGAAGCTGGGAAGGGTGTCGGCGAGGGCGCAGGTACTGACGGTCAGAGCTAGCAAGGAAGCCAAAAGGCGCATAGGACACTCCATGTTCAAGTTACAACTTCGCCTGGATCATCATGTTCAAAAGAAAAAGCGGAAGACTCTTTCGAATCTTCCGCCTTCAACCAAGCGTAGGCGCTGTAGATAAGGCCGTCGAATCGGCCAGGTGCAAAAACTAACGGTTCTTGCCACTCAGCTTGCCGGTGAGGCCGCCCAGCAAGCCACCCAGCCCCCCGGTGGCGCCGCCCTCGCCAGGCGCTCCGTTCACCAGGCCGCCTACGGCACCGACGGTGCTGCCCACCGTGGTGACTGTGTTGCCGACCGCCGCCACGACCGGGTTTGGCGTGCTGGTGGCGATCGCTGTACCCAGATTACTGACCGCACCACCCACCTGATTGGTCAGGCCGTTGACGGGTGCCCCAAGGCCTGTCGCTGCGCCGACGTTCTGGGTCAGGCCCGTGACGGCGGTAGTGACTGGATTCAGGCCAGCGCCCACCGCGGTGCCAAGGTTCGCCAAGGGCGCGGTAGCTGCCGTATTGGCGACGCCGGAGCCGCCCAGTACGGTGTTAACCGACGCAACCAGATTGCCCGCTGCCCCGGCCGTTACACCGCCTGCACTGACCACGCCACTGGTGCTGCCAGCGTTAAGCCCGCTGCCGACATTGACCACCGCGCCGCCGACGGTCTGCAGCAGACCTGTGCCGCCCAAGGCGCCACCCAGACCTCCACCCAGGCCGCCACCCGCGCCTGAACCACTGCCATTGGACACCAGCCCGCCAGCTTTGCCGACCGCCGTGCCGGTGTTGCTCAGTGCGCCGCCGACGGTGTTGGTCAGGGCATTGCCCTTGCCGGCCAGGGTAACTTTGTCGCCAACGCCATTCACGGTGCTGCCGACTTTGTTCACGAGGCCCTTGAGTGGATCACCGAGCCCGGTGGCGTCGCCAATCTTGTCAGTGGTGGTCTCGACCATGGCAATCACCGGCACGAGTTTGCTGCCGACTTCCTTGGTCACTGTCCCCAAGGGGCCGGTAGTGGTGGCAGTGCTCAGGGTATCGCCGAGCATGGTGACTTTTTCGCCAACGCCGTCCAGCACGGGGGCGACTTTGGTGACGACCCCGCCCACCACAGGAATGCTGCTGGTGGCCGTGGCGAGTTTGCCGCTGACGTCTGAGACGCCATTGCCGACATCCTGCACCACGCCGCCCACCGATGCCGCCGTGACGCCCAGCCCATTGGGGTCGGTGTCCAGCTTGCCGATGCCGTTGGCGACGCCATTACCCAGGGTGCTGACGACATTGCCGGTGGTGTTGACTGCACTTTGCACCACACCGCCGACCACGGGCACGGTGCCCAGGCTGTCGCCGACCTGGCCGACGCCATCGCCTACGCCACTGACGGTTTTGCCGACGTCCTGGACCAGGGTGGTGGTCACCAGCGGAGTGACGCCCGGGTTGGTTGGATTGGTGGGGTCGGTCGGATCTGTGGGGTTGGTCGGGTTGGTCGGGTCAATGGTGCCGCCGCCAGTGCCACCGTTACCGCCTGTGCCTCCGGTGCCACCCGTGCCCGCAGTATTGTCGCCACCGGTGCCGCCAGTTCCACCCGTTCCGCCAGTGCCTGCGGTGCCGTCACCTGCGCCACCGGTGCCACCTGCGCCTGTTCCGCCCGAGTCTCCGGAACCGCCCGTTCCCGCGTCGGCAGTGCTGTCGGGGGATGAGCTGTCGGAGCTGCTGTGATGACCGCCGCCGCCACTGCTGCAGCCGGTCAGGCCGAGGGACAGGGCGAGCGCCATGGCGATTGCTGATTTGCACCAAACTTGGGTTTTCATGAGAGGTATTCCTTGCACCTGTTACAACGTTCGCTGTCTTCGATGGCTTGCTGGTTTCTGTTGCCAGCAATGCCTTCGTCCGTTGTAGACATAACAGTCGCAAGAGGGCGCCAATACCATTCTCCAGTTGGTATTAACGCCTTGTGTAAGGGGGGCTGACAGGTGAAAAGTTATCCGCAGAATCAACGGCTTAGTATGGCTTTGAATGATTCATAAACTTTGGATATATATACAATTTGAATCACTGTGCGAGAGCAAAGCTTGCCCCGGCCGGCGTTCCGACTATGGCGATCTCCAAGGCGCTCAAGCAATCGGCGCCCAATGCCCCACCATATGCTCCAGGTCACCCGCCCCCAGCAGTTGAAAGTCCCCGCTCGATCCTGCCGCACTGGCCATCAACGTCACCTCACTGGGCAATCGCACCGGCTTCAGGAATTGCACGGCAATGTCCACATTGGCCGTGGGCAAATGATCGGCGAGCGCCGCCAGGGTCCTGGCCTTGTTCCACAACCCATGGGCGATCGCAGTGGGGAAGCCGAACAGCTTGGCGCTCACGGCACTCAGGTGGATCGGGTTGTAGTCCCCGGAGACCTTGGCGTACTGCCGGCCAATGTCCGCCGGGGCTTGCCACTGCGCAACCTGGGTCATCGGCAACATCGGCGCGAGCACTTCCTCCGCCGCTTCGCCCTGCAGCTTGACGCCGCGACACAGCATCCGGCTTTCGGCCTCCCATAGCGCGCCGAGTTGATCGTCCAGGGTCGTTATCAGGTCGAAGGTTGCACCTTTGGCGTGGGGCTGCAGGTTCTGCACCCGCACGCTGACCCGCACCCGGCCCACGCCGCCCATCGGGCGCAGGACGCGAATGCGATTACTCAAATGGATGAGACCGAGCAACGGAAAAGGAAACTCCCTGGCCGTCAGCAGTTGCATCTGCAAGGCAAACGCGAGTACGTGGGGATAGGTGGGTGGAAGCAAGGCATTGTCGGCAAAGCCGCAGACTTTGCGGTAGGCCACAAGGCGCCCGGAATCGACATCGACCCCGGTACGCAGCCCGGAATCAGGCAGGGTAGTGCCCGTGATTTTGCGGCGAGTGGCGGCCTTGACGTACAGGTCGGCCAGGCTCGGCTCGCGATCGAGGGTGTGCCAGTCGGTCGTCATGTCTAGGCCCCCAAAACGCTTTGTCCGCAGACCCGCAAGGCCTGTCCGGTGAAGGCGCCCGTGCCGGGCTGGGCCAGCCAGGCGACCGCTTCGGCGACGTCTTGCGGCAAACCACCCTGGCCCAGGGAACTCATGCGGCGGCCGGCTTCGCGCAGGGCGAAGGGGATGTGTGCGGTCATCTGGGTTTCGATGAACCCGGGGGCCACGGCGTTGATGCTGATGCCGCGCTCCTTGAGCAACGGCGCCCAGGCTTCTGCCAGGCCGATCAGCCCGGCCTTGCTGGCGGCGTAATTGGTTTGCCCGCGGTTGCCGGCGATGCCGCTGATGGAGGCCAGCAGGATCACCCGGGCATTGTCGCGCAGGGTGCCCTGGTCCAGCAGGGCCTTGGTCAGCACTTGCGGTGCATTGAGGTTGACCGCCAGCACGGCATCCCAGAACTCCGGCGTCATGTTGGCCAGGGTTTTATCCCGGGTGATGCCGGCGTTGTGCACCACGATGTCGATGCCATCGGGCAGGTGGTCGATCAGTTGTGCGGCGGCGTCCTCGGCGCAAATGTCGAGGGTGACGCTGCGCCCGCCGAGGCGTGCGGCGAGGGCTTCGAGGTCGGACTTGGCCTGAGGCACGTCCAGCAGCACCACCTCAGCGCCGTCACGGGCCAGGGTTTCGGCGATGGAGGCGCCGATGCCCCGCGCCGCGCCGGTGACCAGCGCCTTGCGCCCGGCCAGCGGGCGGGTCCAGTCGGTCACCGGGGTGTCGCAGGCGGTCAGGCGGATGACCTGGCCGGAGACGAACGCGCTTTTTGGCGAGAGGAAAAACCGCAGCGGACCTTCCAGCTGATCCTCGGCACCTTCACCGACATAGATTAATTGCAGGGTGCCGCCGCTGCGCAGTTCCTTGGCCAGGGACCGGCTGAACCCCTCCAGGGCCCGCTGGGCGCTGGCGGCAAAGGGGTCGTTCAAGCCTTGTGGCGAGCGACCGAGGATCACCAGGTGCGCGCTGTGATCGAGGTTTTTCATCAGTGGCTGGAAAAACTCGCGCAAGTGTTTGAGTTGATCGGTGTGCACCAGGTCGCTGGCATCGAACACCACGGCCTTGAGTTTCGGACCGTGCCCCGGAATCCACGGGGTAGCCACTGAAGGCTCGGTGCCGTAACCGTAGATCGCGTCGGTGAGACGGTTGGCGAAAGCACTGACTTTCTCCGCCAGCGGGCCGCCGCCAATCAGCAGCGCGCCCTCGACCGGACGCAGCCTGCCAGCTTGCCAGCGCTCCAGGCGAACCGGCGACGGCAGGCCCATGGCACCGACCAGGCGATGGCCGATGGATGAATTGGCGAAGTCGATATAGCGGTCAGACATGGAACGCACTCCGGTAGCTGGGGTTCAAAGTGTGGACCATGAATGGCGATCAGTCGTTCGATCCACGAGATAAGGCCTACGCTTGACTCTGCAGGACCCAGCAAGCTGGCTCCTGCAGGGTGTGCCGTTTGAATTGGAATATTTCATCAGGAGCTTTTCATGACTCAACTGCGCCGCGTCGCGATCATCGGTGGTAACCGTATTCCCTTTGCTCGCTCCAACGGACCCTACGCCACCGCCAGTAACCAGGCCATGCTCACTGCTGCGCTCGAAGGGCTGATCGAACGCTACAACCTGCATGGCCAGCGCATCGGTGAGGTGGTTGCAGGGGCGGTACTCAAGCTGTCACGAGACATGAACCTGACCCGTGAGTGTGTGCTCGGCTCGCGCCTGTCGCCCCACACCCCGGCCTACGACATTCAGCAAGCCTGCGGCACCGGGCTGGAAGCGGCGTTGCTGGTGGCAAACAAGATTGCCCTGGGCCAGATCGACTGCGCGATTGCCGGTGGCGTCGACACCACTTCGGATGCGCCGATCAGTGTCAGTGAAGGGTTGCGTCGAATTCTGCTGCAGGCCAATCGCGGCAAGACCACGGCCGACAAACTGAAAACGTTCCTGCAACTGCGCCCCCAGCACCTGATTCCCGAGTTCCCGCGCAATGGCGAGCCGCGCACCGGCCTGTCCATGGGCCAGCACTGCGAATTGATGGCGCAGACCTGGAACATTCCTCGCGAAGCCCAGGACCAACTGGCCCTGGCGAGTCATCGTAATCTGGCCGCGTCGTACACCGAGGGCTGGCATAACGACCTGATGACGCCGTTCCTCGGGCTCACCCGCGACAACAATCTGCGCCCCGACCTGACCCTGGAAAAACTCGCGGGGCTGAAACCGGCTTTCGAGAAAAGCGCCAAGGGTACCCTTACGGCGGGCAACTCCACGCCGCTCACCGATGGCGCGTCCCTGGTGTTGCTGGGCAGTGAGGAGTGGGCCAAGGAACGCGGCTTGCCGATCCTCGCCTACTGGCGCGACGGCGAAACGGCTGCGGTGGATTTCGTCAACGGCGCCGAAGGCCTGCTGATGGCGCCGGTGTATGCCGTGCCACGCTTGTTGGCGCGCAACGGCCTGACGCTGCAGGATTTCGATTACTACGAAATCCACGAAGCCTTCGCCGCTCAGGTGCTGTGCACCCTGAAGGCCTGGGAAGACCCGGAGTACTGCAAGACGCGCCTGGGCCTTGACGCGCCATTGGGTGCCATCGACCGCAGCCGGCTTAATGTCAAAGGCAGCTCCCTGGCGGCAGGTCATCCATTCGCCGCGACCGGCGGACGCATCGTCGCCAACCTGGCGAAGCTGCTGGACGCGGCAGGCAAGGGCCGTGGCCTGATCTCCATCTGCGCCGCAGGCGGGCAGGGCGTGACGGCGATTATCGAGCGTTGATAATCCCGTGCGCCGTTGAAAAGTCCGCTGAAAGCGGCCAAATTGACGGGGCATAATCGGCACATTGTGTGCATCTTTAGGCAGATAGCAGCGTTCATAGGTCGGCAACCCCTCCCACCGGCGAGTGGATTGCCGTATAACGAATGACTTTCGCGTGTTTGGTAATAAAGGACCCACAATAAAAGCTGATGAAGACTCCAAAACGCATTGAACCCCTGATCGAGGACGGTCTGGTCGACGAGGTGCTGCGCCCACTCATGAGTGGTAAAGAAGCAGCTGTTTATGTGGTGCGCTGCGGCAACGAGTTACGTTGCGCGAAGGTTTACAAGGAGGCGAATAAACGTAGTTTCCGTCAGGCGGCCGAATACCAGGAAGGCCGCAAGGTGCGCAACAGCCGTCAGGCCCGGGCCATGGCCAAGGGCTCGAAGTTCGGCAAGAAAGAAACCGAGGACGCCTGGCAGAACGCCGAAGTGGCGGCTCTGTTTCGTCTGGCCGGTGCTGGCGTTCGGGTGCCCAAGCCTTACGACTTCCTCGAAGGCGTGCTGCTGATGGAACTGGTGGCCGACGAGTACGGCGATGCTGCGCCGCGTCTGAACGACGTGGTGCTGGAGCCGGACCAGGCGCGCGAGTATCACGCGTTCCTGATCTCGCAGATCGTGCTGATGTTGTGTACCGGCCTGGTGCACGGTGACCTGTCCGAGTTCAACGTACTGTTGACCCCGACCGGCCCCGTGATCATCGACTTGCCTCAGGCAGTGGACGCGGCGGGGAACAACCACGCGTTCAACATGCTGGAACGGGATGTGGGCAACATGGCCTCATACTTCGGGCGGTTTGCTCCGGAGTTGAAGCAGACCAGGTTCGCCAAGGAGATGTGGGCCTTGTACGAAGCCGGCACCTTGCACCCGGCCAGCATCCTGACCGGCGAGTTCGACGAGCCGGAAGAGTTGGCCGACGTTGGCGGCATCATGCGCGAAATCGAGGCGGCACGCCTGGATGAAGAGCGCAAGCAGGCGGTGCGCGCGGCAGATGACGCGCCACCGAATAAAACCGAAGAACCGCCTCCGCCCTGGATGCAGTGACTGGTTGATGAAAAACCCGGCTTCGGCCGGGTTTTTTGTGAACCCTACCCTGCGGGAGCAAGGCTTGCCCGCGATGGTCGTTAACGATGACGCGGGACAGTTGATACCCAGCAGCGTCTTAGACCCGTGTAGGAGCGAGCTTGCTCGCGATGGTCGTCAACGATGACGCGGGGCAACTGATACCCCGCGGCGGCCTCTGGTTTTTCGCGAGCAAGCTCGCTCCTACAGGGGGGCTCGCGGTCTGGTTGTTTGATGGGCAGGCTCAGCGCAGCAGCCCGACTCCAGGTTCTTGAGGATCGGGCAGTCGGGCCGATGGTCGCCCTGGCAGTGCTCCACCAGGTCCTGCAGCGTGTCGCGCAGCTGGCCAAGCTCGTGGATCTTCTGGTTGAGCTCGTCGATATGCTGGCGTGCCAGGGCTTTTACATCGGCGCTGGCGCGCTGGCGATCCTGCCAGAGGGTCAGCAGCTTGCCGACCTCTTCCAGGGAAAACCCCAGGTCCCGGGAACGCTTGATGAAGGCCAGGGTGTGCAGGTCATCGTCGCCATACACGCGGTAACCGCTGTCAGTGCGATGGGCGGCTTTGAGCAGGCCGATGGATTCGTAGTAACGAATCATCTTGGCGCTCAGGCCACTTTGGCGGGCTGCTTGGCCGATGTTCATCGGTTGTCCTCCAGGTCCTTGGGCTTCCAGGTTTTCAACAGTAGCGCATTGCTGACCACGCTGACGCTCGACAATGCCATCGCCGCGCCCGCCAGCACCGGATTGAGAAAACCGAAGGCTGCCAGCGGAATCCCGACCAGGTTGTAGACGAAGGCCCAGAAAAGATTCTGCCGGATCTTGGCGTAGGTCTTGCGGCTGATCTCCAATGCCGCAGGCACCAGTCGTGGATCACCGCGCATCAAGGTGATACCGGCTGCGTGCATCGCCACGTCGGTGCCACCGCCCATGGCAATGCCGATGTGGGCGGCGGCCAGGGCCGGGGCGTCATTGATCCCGTCGCCGACCATGGCCACGACTGCGGTTTTCTTCAGCTCGACCACGGTGGCGGCTTTGTCGGCCGGCAACACTTCGGCGTGGACATCCTCAATACCCAACGCGTCGGCGACCACTTTGGCGCTGCCACGATTATCACCGGTCAGCAGATGGCTGCTGATGTGGCGCGCGCCGAGTTGTTGCACAGCCTGCAGTGCACCCGGCTTGAGGGTGTCACCGAAGGCGAACAGTCCCAACACCTGCGGCTCGGGGCTTTGCTCGATCAGCCATGACAGCGTGCGCCCTTCGGTTTCCCAGGCGCTGGCCGAGTCCGCCAATGCGCCGGCGTTCAACCCGCACTCTTCCAGCAGGCGTCGGTTACCCAGGGCCAGGCGCCGTCCGTCAAGCGTGCCGGCAATTCCACGCCCGGTCAGGGACTGGCTGTCGCTGACATCGGCGACGCTCAGCCCGCGCTCGGCGCAAGCATCCAGCACCGCTTTGGCCAAGGGGTGCTCGCTGCCTCGCTGCAAGGCGCCGGCTTTTTGCAGCAGTGCATTTTCATCGCCGCCTATGGCGCTCAAGTGAGCGATGCGCGGCGCACCCGACGTCAGCGTGCCGGTCTTGTCGAATACCACTGCACTGACTTCATGGGCGCGTTCAAGTGCCTCGGCATCCTTAATCAGGATCCCGTAGCGTGCAGCGACCCCGGTACCGGCCATGATTGCCGTGGGAGTGGCCAGGCCGAGGGCGCAAGGGCAGGCGATCACCAGCACGGCAACGGCGTTGATCAGCGCTGTTTCGACGGGCGCACCGTAAAGCCACCAGCCCACCAGCGTTGCCAATGCGATCAGCAGCACGGTGGGGACGAAAACCTGGCTGACCTTGTCCACCAGTTTCTGGATGGGAGCCTTGGCCGCCTGGGCGTCTTCCACCAGGCGAATGATCCGCGCCAGCACGGTTTCGGCCCCCAGTGCCTGGGTGCGCACCAACAGCCGGCCCTCGCCATTGATCGCGCCGCCCGTGACTTTGTCCCCAGGTTGCTTGGGCACGGGCAGGCTTTCGCCGCTGATCAGGGCCTCGTCCGCATGGCTTTGGCCTTCGACCACGTCGCCGTCCACCGGAAAGCGTTCGCCGGGTTTGACCAGCACCAGGTCACCCAGGCGCAGGGCGCTGATGGCGACGTCCTGTTCGCGGCCATCGACCACCTGAATCGCCCGTTCCGGTCGCAGGGCTTCGAGGGCGCGGATGGCGCTGGCGGTCTGGCGCTTGGCGCGGCTTTCAAGGTATTTGCCCAGCATTACCAGGGCGATCACCACCGCCGAAGCCTCAAAGTACAGGTGCGGCATGCGCCCGGCAGCGGTGGCCCATTCGTAAATACTCAGGCCGTAACCGGCGCTGGTGCCCAGGGCAACCAGCAGGTCCATATTGCCCGCGCCGGCGCGGACGGCTTTCCAGGCGGCCACATAAAAGCGAGCACCCAGAATGAACTGCACGGGCGTGGCCAGGGCGAATTGCGCCCAGGCCGGGAGCATCCAGTGCACCCCGAACGGCTGCAGCAGCATCGGCAAGACCAAGGGCAGGGCGAGCGCGATGGCCAGGATCACCCTCCAGCGTTCGCGATGCAGGCGTTGTTGTTGGTTGTCGGCAGCAGCGTGCTCGACTTCCCGCACGCTGGCCGAGTATCCCGCCTTGCTGACGGCTTCGATAAGGGTTTGTACAGCGACCTGGCCCAGCAATTCGAGGTGCGCGCGTTCGTTGGCCAGGTTGACGCTGACGCTCTTCACCCCTGCAACCTTGGCCAGCGCCCGTTCCACGCGGCCGACGCAGGAGGCGCAGGTCATGCCATCGATGCTCAGTTCCAGGGTTTGCTGTGGCACGCTGTACCCGGCCTGTTGCACAGCGTCCATCAGGGCCGGCAGGCTGTCGCCGGGCGCCTGCACCCGGGCCTGTTCGGTAGCCAGGTTGACACTGACGGCGCTGGCGCCCCGGACTTTGCTCAAGGCGCGCTCGACCCGCCCGGCGCAGCTGGCGCAGGTCATGCCGGCGATCGGCAGGTCGAACGTAGTGGTCTCGCTCATGGTCAAGCTCCCTGTAGTGGATGCCTACAGGATCAACCTTGCCATGCGGGCAAGGTCAAGCGCCAATATCACCTTGATCCGATCTGTGGCGCTCAGTAGTTCAACGCCGCAGGCTTGAGGTACATCCCTTCCTGCGACATCGCAATCCGGAACTTCAACACATCCCCGGCCTTGAGCGTGATGGTTTGCGAACCCGGTGCGAGCATCCCCGGATTGCACCCCGGGGCCTGGCCCGGCAGCAGTTTCAGGCGCAGGGAGACATTGCCCGGCGGCAAGTTGAATGACGTGCTTTGCTCCTGGAACAGCCGAGCGGACAGCTGGTCTTGCAGGTACACGCCAATTTCGCAATTGGTCGACACTTCCAGGCGCTCGCGGGAAATGATCAGCACCCCGTAGTCCTCCCCGGCAGCGTTGGCCGAAGGCAGGGCCGCGAAGAGGCCAAGGAAGCCAAACAGGCTGAGAGCTGACCAGCGCATGGCTGAATCTCCTGATGTTGAAGTCATTGATACTCGCAGCTTGGCCGAGCGCGACGGCGATTGCCAGCCCGGCCGTTCACTTCAGAACTTGACCTTGCCATGGTGGCAAGCTCGAGACTGGTGTCAATCTCATCAACAGGAGTCATCCCATGCAAGTGTTCACTGTTCAAGGCATGTCCTGCGGCCATTGCGTAAAAGCCATTACCCAGGCGCTTCAAGCCAGAGACCCGGCCGCCAGCGTGCGCATCGATCTGGCCGCCAGGGAAGTCGGCGTCGAGAGCAGCCTGTCGACTGAAGAGGTGCTCGCCGCCATCACTGAAGAAGGTTATGAGGCAAAGGTCGCCTGACGTCTTTATTAGTTAGCGACCTACCGGAATGTTCAAGGCGTCCATCCCCGGCTAGACTGTGGGGCTGCTGACTTCTGTCCAACTGGATGCCTGATGAACTTGCGTACCATTTTAATCCTCGGCGCCCTCAGTGCGTTTGCGCCGCTGGCGATCGACTTTTACCTGCCAGCCTTTCCCGCGATGGCGCTGGCTTTCGGCACCGACGAACAACACGTTCAAGTAACGCTGGCGGCCTATTTTCTGGGGTTGTCGATTGGTCAATTGGTCTACGGCCCGATTGCCGATCGCTTCGGCCGGCGGGTGCCATTGCTCACTGGCGTGGTGTTGTTCACCGTCGCTTCACTGGCCTGCGCGTTTGCGCCGAACCTCGAATGGCTGATCGGCGCGCGCTTCGTCCAGGCGCTGGGCGGTTGCGCAGGGATGGTGATCTCGCGGGCAATCGTCAGCGATAAATGCGATGCGGTGGGCTCGGCCAAGGTCTTTTCCCAGCTGATGCTGGTGATGGGGCTGGCACCTATCCTTGCGCCAATGCTGGGCGGATTGCTGGTCAATACCACAGGCTGGCAGTCGATCTTCCTGGTGTTGACCGGCTTCAGTGCGCTGGCGGCGGTGGCCGTGGCGCTGGGGTTGCCGGAAAGCATGCCGGCCGATATGCCGCGCCAACCATTGTCTGGCTCGTTGCGGCAGTACGGCCGGTTGTTCGCGGATCGGGTATTCCTTGGCCATGCCCTGACGGGCGGTATCGCCATCGCCGGGATGTTTGCCTACATCGCCGGCTCGCCTTTTGTGTTCATCAAGCTCTACGGCGTGCCGGCCGAGCATTTCGGCTGGTTGTTCGGCACCAATGCGGCGGGTTTCATTCTGGTGGCCCAGGTCAACGCCCGGTTACTGGCCAAGCGTGGGCCGGCATTCCTGCTGGCACGTGCGGTATGGGTTTACCTGGCGGCAGGCCTGGCGCTGCTCGCCGTGAGTGCGCTGCACACCGAGAAACTGTGGCCGCTGCTGATTCCGTTGTTCATCTGTATCGCCAGCCTGGGGTGCATACTGCCCAACGCGTCGGCCTGCGCGATGAACGGTCAGGGCGCCCGCGCCGGCAGTGCGTCGGCATTGCTTGGTTGCCTGCAATTCAGCGTCGCCGCCGGCGCTGCGTCACTGGTGGGGATTTTGTACGACGGCACGGCCATGCCGATGGCCATGGTCATCAGCCTGTGCGGGGCTCTGGTGGTGAGCGTCGCAATGCTCACCCGACGTTTGCAAAATACCCGGGCGCTGGTGCAGGCCCAGGTTTGAGGGCGGGTTCAGCCAGCAGCGCGCTGCTGGTCGGGAAAATGGTGAGGCGCCTGCAGCCGCGCTTCCAGTGTTCGGGTAAAGGCGCGCGCTTCGGCTTCGCTGCGGAATGTCACGGCGTGTTGGTCCAGGCGGACCTGCCACTGGGAACGGGCCACTTCTTTTATCAGGATCTTCATTGCTGACCTCCTATAAGTAAAAGATTTGCCTTGCAGAGGCCACGATTGTAGACCCGATCCAGGGCGTAGTTGTGACAAAGGTCAACTCTCTGACTGACGGTGTCGGCCCTGTGCGCACGACACCGTCACCGCTGTTCTAGAAGCCTTCCAGGACAATCTTGCCTTTGGCCTTGCCGCTTTCCAGCAACTCATGGGCGCGTCGCAGGTTCGCCGCGTTGATGGTGCCGAAGTGTTCGCCCACCGTGGTTTTCAGCGTCCCGGCGTCGATCAGATCGGCCACGCGGTTCAACAGTCTGTGTTGTTCGATCATGTCGGCGGTTTCGAACAACGAGCGCGTGTACATGAACTCCCAGTGCAGCGACAGGCTCTTGCGCTTGAGTTTGGTGATGTCCAGCGCCTTTGGGTCGTCGATCAGCGCCAGTTTGCCCTGGGGTGCCAGGGCCTCGACCAGTTGATCCAGATGCTGGTCAGTCTGGGTCAGGCTGGCAACGTGGGTCACCTGTTCCACGCCCGCGCGCTTGAGAGCTTCGCTGAGCGGCTGGCTGTGATCGATCACCAGGTCTGCGCCCAGCTCACGTACCCAGGCTTGGGTTTGCGGGCGCGACGCAGTGCCTATGACCTGAAGCCCGGTCAACTGGCTGGCCAGTTGGGTGAGGATCGAACCGACGCCCCCGGCCGCGCCAACGATCAACAGGCTCTGGCCCTCGGCGGCTTGGCCTTCGCGCACCTGCAGGCGCTCGAACAGCAGTTCCCATGCGGTGATCGCGGTCAGTGGCAGGGCCGCAGCTTCGGCAAAGCCGAGGGTTTTCGGCATGTGGCCGACGATGCGCTCATCGACCACGTGCATTTCGCTGTTGCCGCCCGCACGGGCGATAGAGCCGGCGTAGAACACCTTGTCACCGGCCTTGAACAGTGTCACTTCGCTGCCGACCGCCTTGACCACGCCTGCCACGTCCCAACCCAGGACCTTCGCCTCGCCGTCTTGTGGCTGGACGTTTTGCCGGACCTTGGTGTCCACCGGGTTGACCGAAATCGCTTTGACTTCGACCAACAGGTCCCGCGGGCCGGCGACGGGTTCGGGCAGCTCGATGTCTTGCAGGGCGTTTTTGTCGCTGATCGGCAGGGACGCGTAGTAAGCAATGGCTTTCATGGAGCACTCCAGGAGTCGGGATGATTTCGATGGGCAGATGATTAGCTATTTCTACCGAAGATAAAACCCGCTAAAAGAGCAGTCTCTTTCAATATTTTTTTGATAATAGGCCGCACATGCTGCGTTTTGATGACCTGCAATTATTCGTCCGGGCTGCCGACCTGGGGAGCCTGTCGGCCGCCGCCCGGGGCATGGACATGTCAGCCGCCGTGGCCAGCGCGGCGTTGAAGCGCATCGAACACCAGCTCGGCGCGCGTCTGCTGGCCCGTTCAACCCGCAGCCTGCGCCTGACCGCCGAGTGCGAAGGTTTCCTCGAATACGCCCGCGCGGCGTTGAGCAATATAGAAGAAGGGCGCCGCCTGCTGGCCAGTGGGCAGGATCAGGTCAGCGGAATGTTGCAGCTGTCGGCGCCATCGGACTTCGGCCGCAATGTGTTGCTGCCCTGGCTGGACGATTTTCAGCGCGAGTACCCCAAGCTCACGGTGCGCCTGCTGCTGGGTGACCGCATTGCCGACCTGTTCCGCCAGCCGGTGGATATCGCCTTGCGCTACGGTGAACCGGAGGACTCAAGCCTGGTGGCGCTGCCCATTGCCCCGCAAAACCGCCGCGTGCTGTGTGCAGCGCCGAGCTACCTGGCCAGCCATGGCGAGCCTCGGCAACTCGAGCAACTGGCCCAGCACAATTGCCTGCTGTACATGCTTGGCAGCCGCGTTCACGACCATTGGAGTATCCATGACGGCAAGCGCGAAGTCGGCCTGACAGTCAGCGGTGATCGCTTCAGCGACGATGCCGACGTGGTGCGTTTGTGGGCCGTGGCGGGGGCAGGCATTGCCTATAAATCCTGGCTGGATGTTGCCGCAGATGTCCTGGCTGGCCGCTTGAAAATCCTCATGCCGGAACTGACGGGCGAGCGCGCTTCTCTGAATTTGTTGTGCGCTCATCGCGCACAATTGAGTAAGCCTGTGAACCTTTTACGGGAAATGCTCGCCAGTCGATGCGCGCAATTGAGCAGGCAATTTCCCGGTTTATCAGAAGCAAGGCACTAATTGCTCGAAAATAGCGATCCCTGCCAAGCTTGGGTGGGGGCTGTTCATGCAATCACAAACCCTGTTCTCACAGGTATGACACCTGTGGGAGCAAGGCTTGCCCGCGATGGCGGTGCAGGGTGTTTACGGCTTGACCAGCCGCGCATCCAGGCTGTTCTGCGCCAGCCGCTTGGCCTGATCCTGGGTCATGCCCAAATGGGTGTGCAGGGCATGGAAGTTCTCCGTCACATAGCCGCCGAAGTACGCCGGGTCATCGGAGTTCACTGTGACCTTCACTCCGCGCTCCAGCATGTCCAGGATGTTGTGCTGGGACATGTGATCGAACACGCAAAGCTTGGTGTTGGACAGCGGGCAGACGGTCAGCGGAATCTGCTCGTCAATGATTCGCTGCATCAGCCGCTCGTCTTCGATGGCGCGCACGCCATGGTCGATGCGCTGGATTTTCAGCAGGTCGATGGCTTCCCAGATGTACTCCGGCGGACCTTCCTCACCCGCGTGGGCGACGGTCAGGAAACCTTCGTGGCGAGCCCGGTCGAACACTCGTTGAAACTTGCTCGGCGGGTGACCCATCTCCGAGCTGTCCAGGCCTACCGCGACAAACGCATCGCGAAACGGCAGGGCTTGATCCAGGGTTTTCTGCGCCTCGTCTTCGCTCAGGTGGCGCAGGAAACTCAGGATCAAACCACTGGTGATGCCCAGTTGCTGCTCGCCATCTTTCAACGCCGCGGCGATGCCATTGAGCACCACTTCAAAAGGAATGCCACGATCGGTGTGGGTTTGCGGATCGAAGAACGGTTCGGTGTGAATCACGTTCTGCGCCTTGCAGCGCAAGAGGTAAGCCCAGGTCAGGTCGTAGAAATCCTGGGAGGTGCGCAACACGTCAGCGCCCTGATAATACAGGTCCAGAAACTCTTGCAGATTGTTGAAGGCGTACGCCTTGCGCAGGGTTTCCACATCGCTCCACGGCAGGGCGATCTTGTTGCGTTCGGCCAGGGCGAACAGCAGTTCGGGCTCCAGCGAACCCTCGAGGTGCAGGTGCAGTTCTGCCTTGGGCAGGGCGTTCAGCCAGTCGTACATATTCTTTTCTCATCAGGTGCAGATGACGAGCATTCTACAGATGCTCGCGGCCACCATTGGTAAAACCTGACCAGGTGGTTCATCACCCTGCCTGGGGCTCGCGGCGATAGGCATAGGTGTCGGCGAATCGCGAGAGCAGAAACTCGGCGCAGGTGGTGGTCGGGTACTTCGCCGGATGGTGCTCGTCCTGGCAGCCGGGCAGGCATTCAATCCGGGTGTCGGGGTGCGGTTCGGCGAAGAACGGCATCGAGTATCGGTCCACGCCCAGCGGGCTGATCACCCGGTGGGGCGTCGACAGATAACGGTCGTTGCTCCAGCGCGCCATCATGTCGCCGAGGTTGACCACGAAGGTACCTTCGATGGGTGGAGCGTCGATCCACTCGCCCTTGACGTTACGCACCTGCAGGCCGCCGGCGGCATCCTGGTAAAGCAGGGTGATGCAGCCGTAATCGGTATGGGCGCCGGCACCTTGTTGTTCTTCCGAGCTGGCGGTGTGGCGTGGCGGATAATGGATCATGCGCAGCACGCTGACGGGCTGGCTGAAGCGCGAGTCAAAGAAATCGGGATCGATGTCCAGCGCCAGGGTCATGGCCCTCAGCAAGGTCTGGGCAAGGGCTTGCATGTCGATGTAATGCTGCTCCATCAGGGCTTCCCAGCCGGGTATCGACGGGTGGCGATTGGGACCGCGCAGCGGTTTTTCGGCCAGCACTTCGGGGTGATCGGCCGGCAGGTGCAGGCCCATGTCGAAGGTTTCTTTCAGGTCGCTGGGTTTCGACGGGTCGAGTTGTTCCGTGGCGATTGCGCCATAACCGCGGTGGTGGCGGGTCTGGGTGATGTCGATCTGCAGTTTTGTCGCGCTGGGCTGGGCAAAGAAATGCCTGGCCTGGGCGAGTACTTCTTCGATGCGCGTCGAACTGATCGGGTGACCCTTGATATAGAAAAAGCCCCATTCGCGGCAGGCGCGGTCGATTTGGCTGGCCACGGCCGCCCAGGCGACCTGGTCGTCGCTGTAGAGCGGGGCGATGTCGATGATGGGAAGGCTGTTCATGCGATTGTCCTGAAGAGTGCGCGGTGTGCGGAACATCGGAGAGATAGTGTGGGAGTGAGCCTGCTCGCGATGAGGCCAGGGCATTCAGCATTGATGTTGAATGTAGTTGCGCCATCGCGAGCAGGCTCGCTCCCCCAGGAAGCACAGTGGTTCAACCCAGGCGAGTTACTTCGGTATGTCAGCCTTCATGCCTTCCACGTAGTAATTCATCGAAGCCAGTTCGGCATTGGTCGCCGTCACGCCCGCCGGGATTTTCTCGGCACCGGCCTGGTCCTTGATCGGCCCGGTGAACGGGTGGAACGCACCGCTCTTGATGTCGGCGATGATCTGCTCGGCCTGGGCTTTCACCGGCGCGGGCACCAGGTCGCTGATTGGCAGCTCAACGGTACCTTCCTTCAGGCCACCCCAGTAATCCTGGGACTTCCACGAGTGATCCAGCACGCTCTGCGTCGCCTGGATGTAGTGCGGGGCCCAGTCGTTGACGATAGAGGTCAGCACGGCTTTGGGACCGAAATGTGCCATGTCCGAAGCGTAGCCTACGGCATACACGCCGCGGCGTTCGGCAGCCTGGATCGGTGCCGGGCTGTCGGTGTGCTGGAATACCACGTCCACGCCCTGATCGATCAGCGCATTGGCGGCGTCGGCTTCCTTGCCCGGATCGAACCAGGAGTTGACCCACACCACCTTGATCTCGGTGCCGGGGTTGTACTTGTTCAGTGCCAGCTGGATGGCGTTGATGTCGCGGATCACCTCCGGGATCGGGAAGGACGCGACGTAGCCGATTTTTTTGCTCTTGGTCATTTTGGCCGCGAGGAAGCCGCCAACATAGCGCCCCTCATAAGTGCGCGCCAGGTACGTGCCGAGGTTCTTGTCCTGCTTGTAGCCCGTGGCATGTTCGAAGGTCACTTTGGGAAATTGCTTTGCCACCTTCAGGGTCGGGTTCATGTAGCCGAAGGACGTGCTGAAGATCAGGTCGTATTTGTCCTTGGCCATGTTGCGGATCACCCGTTCGGCGTCGGCGCCTTCAGGGACGTTTTCCACATAGTTGGTGGTGATCTGGTCGCCGAATTTTTCGGCCAGTGCCTTGCGTCCCTGTTCATGCTGATACGTCCAGCCGTGGTCACCGATCGGGCCGATGTAGACGAAACCGACTTTCAGCGGTTCGGCGGCCGTGGCGGTCAGGCTGGCGCTCAAACCGATGGCTGCGGCGACGGCGCAAAGCAGTTTCTTCAACGGGCGGTTGTGCATGAATTGAAACTCCATGTTGTTGTGAGGTTGGCAGTGGGCAATGCAAATTGCTGACCAACAGGACAACAAAATCAAAAGATCGCAGCCTTCGGCAGCTCCTGCACGGTCCGGATTGTTCTGCAGGAGCCGCCGAAGGCTGCGATCTTTTGATTCACCAGGACCAACCCGGTGCACGTGACCGAACCCGCGCCATCCGCTGGTGCGCTAAGGTGTAACGAAACGTTAGCGCCGCACCGTAGTCAGTAGCTCATCACATCAACTGCGCTTCATTCGGTAAAAGGCCCGCAATGCTCACACTCCTCAAGCAAGAAAAGTTTCTGCTGCTGGCCCTGATCGCCGCATTTGTCGCTTATCCACTGGAACACTGGCTGCTCAACAGTGGCCAGGCGGTAGCGCTGACCGGTGGGCTGGTGCTGATCGCATTCATCGTCGTCGCTTCCATGCGAGTCGCGCATCACGCTGAGTTGCTCGCGGAAAAAGTCGGCGATCCCTACGGGACCATGATCCTGACGCTGGCCGCCGTGCTGGTGGAAGTGGTGATCCTGGCGATCATGATGAGCAACGAAGCCTCTCCTACGTTGGTGCGTGACACGATCTACTCGGCGGTCATGCTCGACATCAACGGCATCCTCGGCCTGGCTGCGTTAATGGGCGGGATCAAGCATGGCGAGCAGTCCTACAACGACGATTCGGCGCGCAGCTACAGCGTGATGATCCTGACCGCCATGGGCGTGTCGATGGTGGTTCCGGAGTTTATTCCCGAGGCCAACTGGAAGATTTATTCGGGCTTCACCATTGGCGCGATGGTGGTGCTGTACGCGTTGTTCCTGCGCATGCAGGTCGGGCCGCACAGTTACTTCTTCAGCTACAGCTACCCGGAAAAACGCCGTCGCAAGGAGCCGGCAGAAACAGAACCGGCGCCTGTGAGCCTGGCCGTTTCCATCGGTACGCTGGTGTTTGGGGTGGTAGTGATTGGCGCGCTGGCCGAGGTGATGTCCAAGACCCTGGACCTGGGCCTTGAAGGAACCGGAGCACCGCCAGTGATCACGGCAATCCTGGTGGCGGCGATTTCCGCCGCGCCGGAGATCCTGACCGCACTGCGGGCGGCACTGGCCAATCGCATGCAGTCGGTGGTCAACATCGCCATGGGCGCGTCGTTGTCGACGGTGATCCTCACCGTACCGGTGATGGAGGCCATGGCGCTCTACACCGGCCAGCCATTCCAGATGGCGATGACCCCGGTGCAGACGGTGATGATCTTCCTCACGCTGATCGTCAGCGCGATCAACCTCAACGATGGCGAGACGAATGCCATCGAAGGGATGACGCACTTTGTGCTGTTCGCGACGTTCATCATGTTGTCGCTGCTGGGCCTTTGAGACCTCACAGCAATCAACTGTGGGAGTGAGCCTGCTCGCGATAGCAGTATTTCAGACCCTTTTGATGTCGGCTGACAAGCCGCCATCGCGAGCAGGCTCGCCCCCACAGTTTTTCATGGGTGTGGCGTCAGACGCCGGCAATCAACTGCCGGGCCGCCTGGCTGTGATCCGCTATCAAGCCCTTCAGGTCCAGCCCTTCCACCTGCCCGTCAATCACCCGCCATTTGCCGCCGATCATCACCCGATCCGCGCGATCCGCGCCGCATAGCAGCAGGGCCGACACCGGATCATGGCTGCCGGAGAAACGCAGTTCATCCAGCTTGAACAGCGCCAGGTCGGCCTGCTTGCCCACCGCCAGTTCGCCGATGTCGGTACGTCCCAGCAAACTCGCCGAACCCTTCGTGGCCCAGCCCAGCACCAGTTCCGGAGTGATCTTCTCGGCACCGTAGCGCAGGCGCTGAATGTAAAGGGCCTGGCGGGTTTCCAGCATCATGTTCGACGCATCATTGGAGGCCGAGCCGTCCACACCCAGGCCGAGCAATGCGCCGGCAGCGGTCAGATCCAGCGTCGGGCAAATGCCCGAGGCCAGGCGCATGTTTGAGCTCGGGCAATGACAGATCCCGGTGCCTGCCGCGCCCAGGCGGGCGATTTCATCCGGGTTGAAGTGAATGCCATGGGCCAGCCAGGTGCGCGGGCCGAGCCAGCCGACACTGTCCAGATAGTCGACGGTACGCAGGCCGAAGCGTTGCAGGCAGAAGTCTTCTTCGTCCAGGGTCTCGGCCAGGTGGGTGTGCAGACGCACGTCGAGTTTGTTCGCCAGTTCGGCGCTGGCGGACATGATCTGCGGCGTCACCGAAAACGGCGAGCAGGGCGCCAGGGCGATCTGGATTTGCGCGCCGTCGCCGCGTTCGTGGTAAGCGGCGATCAGTCGCTGGCTGTCGTCGAGTATCACTTCGCCTTGCTGTACGGTCTGTTGCGGCGGCAAGCCACCGTCTTTTTCCCCAAGGCTCATGGAACCGCGGGTGAGCATGGCGCGCATGCCCAGTTCACGCACGCTCTCGACTTGCACGTCGATGGCGTTTTCCAGGCCTTCGGGGAACAGGTAGTGGTGATCCGCAGCCGTGGTGCAACCGGACAGCAGTAATTCGGCGAGGGCCACTTTGGTGGCTAAAGCGAGTTTTTCCGGAGTGAGGCGTGCCCATACCGGATAGAGGGTTTTCAGCCACGGAAACAGCGGTTGGTTGACCACCGGCGCCCAGGCGCGGGTCAGGGTCTGATAGAAGTGGTGGTGGGTGTTGATCAGCCCCGGCAGGATCACATGTTCGCGGGCATCGAAGACTTGATCGCAGGGGGTGGCCGGTTGCTGGCCAGCGCCGAGCACTTCTACGATCACACCGTCTTGCACCACCAGGCCACCACGGGCGTCGAGCTCATTGGCAGTGAAAATGGCGAGGGGATTTTTTAACCAGGTACGGGTCGCAGGCATGTTGGCCGGCTCCTCTGAAAGTTGGGTTCAGGTTAGCCAGCTCAGTGATTACCCTGTCTGCTGATCCAGGGTCGCCGCGGGGACGAGGTGCGCAGTTTCAAACAAAACCGCTTGGCGAGCAAGCCCGGCCCGACCGGACGCTGGCGCTCACTCCTCGTGGGGCTGCCCGTACCCTGTGCAGGAGCCCGCTTGCTGGCGATGCAGGCGCCTCGGTGTTTCAGTAATGCCGAGCAGATGCCATCGTATGCAAGCCGGCTCCTGGAGAGCCGGCCCGTGACCAAAGGAAGTGCTTACCAGGGAATGGTTTCGCCTTTGTAGTTAACGAAATGATGCCCACCCTTACCGGCGTACGCATTGACCTGATCCACCAGCCCGCGGGTGCTGGTCTGCACGTCGATGTCGGCACCTTCACCGCCCATGTCCGTTTTCACCCAGCCCGGATGCAGCGACAACACCGTGAGTTTCTGCTCGCCCAATTGCGTGACAAAGCTGTTGGTCATGGAGTTGAGCGCGGCTTTACTGGCTTTGTACAAGGCCAGCTCAGGCGCGTCCGGCATGGTCACGCTGCCCAGCACCGAACTCATGAACGCCAGCACGCCGCTGTCGGGCTGGATCTGTGCGGCAAATCGTTGCGCCAGGTTGATCGGTGCTACCGCGTTGGTGAAGAACAGTTGCCCGACTTCGGCCAGCGTAGCGCCACCGGGCGTTTGCACGTCCGGGCCCTTGACCCCGGCGTTGACGAACAACAGATCGAACACTTCACCCTTGAGCTTCTGGCTCAGGGCAATCACGGCTTGCTGATCGTCCATGTCGAGTTTTTCGATGCGCACATTGCCCAGGGCCTGCAAGGCTTCGGCGTTCTGCGGGTTGCGCACGGTGGCAGTGACCTGCCAGCCATCGGCCAGCAGGGTTTTCACCAGGCCTAGCCCGAGGCCCCGGGAGGCGCCGATGATGAGTGCGGTTTTTGCCTTGGACATGAGTGGCTTCCTTGATGAATGAGGATCACGGATTTAATGGACAACGCTGGCCGAGTCGTTGTTGCAACTGATGACGCAATTCGCCAAGTTCTACCATGCGCGCCTCGATCAGTTTGAGCTTGTCTTGCAGCAATTGAGTGACGGCACCGTCCGGATTGACGGCGGGGCGGTTTTTGTTTGCGGCCTGGCAGCTCAATGCCCTGCTGCAGGGGGGAAGCTCGTTGCTGGTGGTGTTCCTGGTGTTTGAATTGGCGTGGGGCATTGTCCAGGTGTTGCCTGTGAGCGCCCCATCGCGGGCAAGCCCGCTCCCACAATGGCCGAGTTGAACTCGATATTATCGGTCGGCACCAAACCCTGTGGGAGCGGGCTGGCCCGCGATGAGGGCCTGACAGTCACCCCTAACGCCCAGCCTGCCAAGGCTGCCCCAACGACACCGGCGCATACAACCGAGTGCGCACTGCATCCCGGGACAGCAGCACCAGCACCACGATGGTCGCGACATACGGCAGCATCGCCAGCAGGCTCGACGGAATCGCCAGCCCCAACCCCTGCGCCACCAGGTGCAGGATGCTGGCGAGACCGAACAGATAGGCGCCCAGCAACAGGCGCCACACCCTCCAGCTGGCAAACACCACCAGCGCCAGGGCAATCCAGCCGCGTCCGGCGCTCATGTTCTCGGCCCACATCGGCGTGTAGGCCAGCGACAGGTATGCCCCGGCCAGCCCGGCCATCGCCCCGCCGAACAACACTGCCAGGGTGCGCACGCCCAGTACCGGCAGCCCCATGGCGCTGGCCGCGTCGGGGTTTTCGCCAACGGCCTGAATGATCAGCCCCACGCGACTTTTCAAAATCACCCACGCCACCAGGCCAAACAACACAAAGGACAGGTATACCAGCAGGTCCTGGGCGAACAGCATGCGCCCGATCAGTGGAATCTCGCTGAGATACGGAATCGCCACCGGCTCGAATCCGGCCAGGGGTTTACCCACCCACGCCGCGCCGACAAAGGTCGACAGGCCCACGCCGAATATCGTCAGCGCCAGCCCGGTGGCTACCTGGTTGGCGTTGAAAACCAGAGCGACCAAGGCGAACAGTGAGGACAGCAGCATCCCGGCGAGCATCGCCAGCACCACTCCGAGCCACAGGTTGCCGCTGTTGAGTGCGACGATAAAACCGATCACCGCGCCAAACAGCATCATCCCTTCCTGGCCCAGGTTGAGTACGCCGCTCTTCTCGCAGATCAGCTCGCCCAGCGCCACCAGCAGCAACGGCGTGCCGCAGCGGATCATGGCGTAGAAAATATTGCTCAGCAGATCGATGTCCATCACAGGGCTCCAGCGTGTGCGGCGGTGGCTGGGGCGCGACGGGCCCAGCGCAGGTTCAGGCGCGGTCGGTAGAGAATCAGCACATCACTGGCGAGCAGGAAAAACAGCATCATCCCCTGGAACAGCTGCGTGATCGCCTGCGGCAGATTCATGCTCATTTGTGCGCTCTCGCCGCCGATGTACAGCAGGGCCATCAGCAGGCTGGCAAACAGAATGCCCAGCGGATTCAGGCGCCCGAGAAAAGCCACGGTGATCGCCGCGTAGCCGTACCCTGGCGAGACCTGCGGCACCAGTTGGCCGATCGGCCCGGTGACTTCGCAAACACCAGCCAGCCCGGCCAAGCCGCCGCTGATCAACAGTGCCAACCAGATCAGACGCTTCTCACGAAAGCCGACAAAACCGGCCGCGCGGGTGTCCAGCCCGAGGACTTTTATCTGGAAGCCGACGAAGCTTTTTTGCAGCAGCACCCACACGGTCACCAAGGCCAGCAGGGCGAAGTACACACCGGCGTGAACCCGGCCATCCTCCATCAACAGCGGCAGGCGGCTGGCGTCGCCAAACATCGCCGACTCGGGGAAATTGAAGCCTGCCGGGTCCTTGAGCGGCCCGTGCACGCAGAACAGCAACAGGTTGAGGGCGATGTAATTGAGCATGATGCTGGTGAGAATTTCGTTGGCGTTGAAGCGCGTGCGCAGCCACGCCGTCAGCCCGGCCCAGGCGGCACCGGCCAGGGTACCGGTGAGCAGGATCAGCGCCAGTGCCCAACGACTCTGCATATCAATGATGTTCACTGCCAGGGCACTGCCGGCCAACGCGCCGAGGAGCAGTTGGCCTTCGGCGCCGATGTTCCAGATTCGCGCCTGGTACGCCACTGCCAGGCCCAGGGCGCAGAGCAGGATTGGCAGCGCCTTGACCAGCAATTCGGAGACCCCATACAAATCGCTCACGGGGGCGATCAGTAGCGTGTGCAGGGTCAGGAGCGGGTCATGCCCCAGTGCGATAAATAACAACGAGCCGCAGGCCAGCGTGAGGACTGCCGCCAGTAACGGCGAGCACCACAACATCAGGCGCGATTGGCGGCCACGGGGTTCGAGAGAAAGCAGCATGAAAGACTCCGTTATACCGTCGCCGGTGCGGGTGAGCAGGAAGCGTCGAACTGGCCAGCCATCCAGCCGCCGACATCGATCAGGCGAGTGTCGACGGTGGCCCTCAGGGGCGACAGTCGACCACCGCAGAGCGCGCCGAGGCGGTCGCTGATCTGGAACAATTCGTCGAGATCCTCGGAGATCACCAGGATCGCTGCGCCGGCATCGCGTAAGGTGATCAGCGCCCGGTGGATGACCGCCGCCGCACCCACGTCGACGCCCCAGGTAGGGTGTGCAGCCACCAACAGCTTTGGTTGCTGCAGGATTTCCCGGCCGAGGATGAATTTTTGCAGGTTGCCGCCGGACAGGCTGCGCGCCGGGGTCTGGGTATCAGGTGTCTTGACGCCGAAGCGGCGAATGATCTCTTCAGCCAGGGCTTTGACCTTGCTGCGCTGGATCAGGCCCTTGCTCACCAGCCCCTGCTGGAAGGCGGTCAGCAGGGCATTGTCGGCCAGGCTCAGGTCCGGCACTGCGCCATGGCCCAGGCGCTCGGCGGGGACAAAGGCCAGGCCGAGTTTGCGCCGTGCATCGGGGCGCAGATGGGCGACGGGTTTTGTGCTGAAACGGATGATGTTGCGGTCTCTGTGGGGCAGACGTTTCTCACCGCTGAGCAAGGCCAGCAATTCATCCTGGCCATTACCCGCAACCCCGGCGATACCGACGATTTCACCGCAGCGCACGGCAAGGTCGAGGTCTTTGAGCGAGCAGCCAAACGGATCCGGGTTGGCCCACGACAGGGCGCTCACGCCCAGGAAGACCTCGCCACCTTGCGCTTTCGGGTAATCGGTCATCAGCTCGGCAGCTTCCCCGACCATCAGCCGTGCGAGTTGCGGGTCCGAGCATTGCGCCGGAACGCAGTGCCCGGCTACTCGACCGCCGCGCAACACCGTGGCGCTGTGGCACAGGGCGCGAACTTCGCCGAGCTTGTGGCTGATAAACAGAATGCTGCAACCTTCGGCGGCCAGTCGGCGCAAGGTCACGAACAAATCGTCGGCTTCCTGGGGCGTCAGCACTGAAGTCGGTTCATCGAGAATCAGCAGTTTGATGTCCTGCATCAGGCAGCGAATGATCTCCACCCGCTGGCGCTCGCCGATCGACAGGCTGTGAACCAGGCGTTCCGGCTCCAGGGCCATGCCATAACGGCGTGACACTTCACGAATTTTCGGTTCGAGCTGTTTCGGCGTGCCGGCGGCGGCGCCCATTGCCAGGGCAATGTTCTGCGCCACGCTCAGGGTTTCGAACAGCGAGAAGTGCTGGAACACCATGCCGATCCCCAGCTCGCGAGCCTGCCCCGGGTTGCGCATGACCACCGGCTGCCCCTGCCAGATCATTTCCCCGGCGTCGGCCTGGGTAACGCCGTAGATGATCTTCATCAGGGTGCTTTTGCCAGCACCGTTCTCACCCAGCAAGGCGTGGATCTCGCCAGGTGCGATGGTCAGGTCGATGGCGTCGTTGGCCAGGCAACCGGGGTAGCGCTTGGTGATTCTGCGCAGTTGCAGACGCGGTGTTCGATCAGGGCTCGGCGCTTGGATAGACATGACAGGCTCGGTCGATTGAAGTTATGCCTGTGGATAAAGCAATTTCCTGGCCATTGAGTCAGGAAAATTCAAATAATCCTGAATCACAGGCCGTCAAGCCAATGCGCGGTCGGCAGCGCCTGCCGATCCGGGCACCAACAAGGGGCAGAGCCCTTGGTGACGCTGTGATTTCGCGCAGGAACATTTGGTTAAAAATCGATCAGTAGGCCGCAACCCATGCAGTATCTGGGGTCGCGACAGGAGTGAACGGGTTATCCACAGATTGCTCCACAGTATTTGTGCGCAAGCGCGAACACCGGGCATAAGCGCTGCTTTGCTTTCTTCTAAAGGACATAAACAGGGCTAACTGATTGTTTTAATGAGAATTTGCAGGTGTTATCAGCAGCATTGGACGAAAAATGAACAAAGCCCGCAAAGCCGCATGACAGAAGGGTTACAGCCGTATGTGCTCAGGTTATCCACAGGCGGGTGCACAGTAGATGTGGGCAATTAGTGGTCGTCGGGAAATTGGGTGATGCCCTAAAAGATCGCAGCCTTCGGCAGCTCCTACGGGATCGGGGTGCCCATTGGATTGCGGCGCCAAGCAAATCCGCAGGCGTCCGGCAAGCATGCTCCTGCAAGGTGGCGCTTTACGTAGGAGCTGCCGAAGGCTGCGATCTTTTGATCTTAGCGCTCCAACACTATCCGCCCACGACTCAGATCCGCCAACAACGACTGCAGCGCATCGATCTGATGCTCACCCACCGCCAGCTGCAAATCCACCCCATTGCCGGTAAACGTCTCCTGCACCACCAGCCCGCCTAATTCCGCCACCCGAATCTTCACCAGGGCCAGCTCGGCGAAGCCGCACGCGCAGCTCACGGGCACGCGGCTGATCAGTTCGATTTTTGCCGCCGCCTGCAGGCATTTGTTGGCGCCACCGCCGTAAGCCCGGGCGAGGCCGCCGGTGCCGAGTTGAATACCGCCGTACCAGCGAATCACCAGGACTACCACCTGATCACAATCCTGGGCATCGATTGCCGCCAGAATCGGCCGGCCGGCCGTGCCGCCGGGTTCGCCGTCGTCGGTGCTGCGGTACTGATCGCCGAGTTTCCACGCCCAGCAGTTGTGCGTGGCGTTCAGGTCGCTGTGCTGCTCGATGAACGCCTGGGCGTCTGCCGGGCTGCTGATGGGAGCGGCCAGGGTGATGAAGCGGCTTTTGCGAATCTCTTCGCGATACTCGCAAAGCTCGCTGAGGGTATAAGGCATAGTGATCTTAAGTGGGGTGTCTTAAATAGCAGGCGTCACGCCGCAGCCCTTGAGGATGATGCGGATCAGGTTGTTGCCGGCGTCTTCCATGTCCTGCCTGGTCAACTTGCTACGGCCGGTTACGCGGCAGATCTGGGTGGAGAAGTCAGCGTAGTGCTGGGTGCTGCCCCACAGCAGGAAGATCAGGTTGACCGGATCTACCGGGTCCATCTTGCCGGCGTCAATCCACGCCTGGAACACCGCCGCCCGTCCCTGGAACCAGGCGCGATAATCCTGGTTGAAATACTCGGTCAGGCACTCGCCGCCGCTGATCACTTCCATCGCGAAAATCCGCGAAGCCTGGGGCTGGCGCCGGGAGAATTCCATCTTGGCGCGAATATACCGCGTCAGCGCCTCAGCGGGCTCGTCTTCGGCTGTCAGGGTGTTGAAAGTGCTGTCCCACAACTCGATGATGTTACTCAGCACCGCCACGTACAAACCCAGTTTGTTGGTGAAGTAATAATGCAGATTCGCCTTGGGCAAGCCGGCATTCAGGGCGATGGTGTTCATGCTCGTGCCTTTGAACCCGTGACGGGCGAACTCGTCTTCGGCGGCTTTGATGATCGCCTCTTCGTTCTTCTGACGAATGCGGCTGGCGGGTTTGTCGCCGTGAGCAGGGACTTCAAAGGTCATAGTCACTTCCGAACAGGTAGGTGGGTGCAGCCAGAGCGTTGATAGCGCACCCACGGGTATCCGACAAGTCCTGTCTTGATAAAAGCCTTACAGCTGCTTGATCGGCTCGCTTTTGGGCAGGGCAGCGTCAGCCTGCGCTACGGATTTTGCTTCCGGCAGCAGCAGGCACATCAGGATGGCGGTCAGCCCGCCGCTGGTGATGGCCGAGTCGAACAGGTTTTGTACCAGTTTTGGCATCAGGTGCAACAGGTTGGGCTGCGCGGCAATGCCCAGGCCCACGCCGAAGGAAGTGGCAATGATCAACATGCTGCGCCGGTCCAGCGGTGCTTGGGCGAGAATGCGCACGCCGGCTGCCGCGACGCTGCCGAACATCACCAGGGTCGCGCCACCGAGTACCGGTTTGGGGATTTGCTGCAGCACTGCACCAATCAACGGAAACAGACCCAGACAAAACAACACGGCGCCGATGTACAACCCGACGTAGCGGCTGGCTACGCCAGTCAACTGGATCA
Source organism: Pseudomonas sp. 65/3-MNA-CIBAN-0223 (assembly GCF_040310425.1). Classification (NCBI taxonomy): domain Bacteria; kingdom Pseudomonadati; phylum Pseudomonadota; class Gammaproteobacteria; order Pseudomonadales; family Pseudomonadaceae; genus Pseudomonas; species Pseudomonas sp. 65/3-MNA-CIBAN-0223. Next base: position 5,415 of record NZ_JBEOPV010000017.1, on the reverse strand, counting down.
CGCCGTTGTTCTGCGCGAACGTGGTGTTGGGGAATGCGCTGAACGTCGCGGCAATCAGGCAGCTGACGCCATCGCCCAAGACACCACCCTTGAGCCTGTTGATGTAGGACGGCCCGCTGATCGGCTGGCGCGCGAGCATGCAGTTGGCCGTCAGGTCGCCAACGGTTTCGATGGTGCTGATCAGATAGATCAGGGCGACAGGCAGGAAGGCGCTCCAGTCGAAGCTGAAGCCGAACTTGAAAGGAAGGGGCAGGCTGACCAGGGGCAGGTCGGGCAAGGGCTGCGGCACCAGTTTGCCACTGAACCATGCAGCGAGGCTGCCCAGCACCAGGCCAATGATGATTGCCGACAGTCGGACCCAGGGCGTGTTCGAACGGTTGAGCAGGATGATCGTCAGCAAGACGAATACTCCCAGGGCCAGATTGCCCGGGGCGCCGAAGTCCGTGGCGTTGAAACCGCCACCCAGGTCAGTGATGCCAACCTTGATCAGGCTGATGCCGATCAGCGTGATCACGATACCGGTGACCAGTGGCGTGACCACACGGCGCAATTGGCCGATGAAGCGGCTCAGGACCACCTGGACCACCGCGCCGAAGAAACACACGCCGAAGATCATTGCGAGGATGTCCTCCGGGCTGCCACCCCGTTGCTTGACCAGAAACCCGGCCGACAACACCGCCCCCAAAAAAGCAAAACTGGTGCCCTGCAGGCAGATCATCCCGGCACCGATGCCGAAAGGCCTGCGAGCCTGGATGAAGGTCCCGACGCCCGACACCATCAGCGCCATGCTGATCAGGTACGACAAATGGGCGGTCAAGCCCAGGGCCGAGCCAATGACCAGCGGCGGGGTGATGATGCCGACGAAACTGGCGAGCACGTGTTGCAGGGCGGCGAGGATCGCGGCCAGTGGTTGCGGGCGGTCGTTGAGGCCGTAGATCAGATCGCTGGGGTTGGAGGATTCTGGCTGCATGGACGAAGTTCTTCTTGAGCGGGTGACGGTAGTGTCATCCTGCAAAAAGCTGTCCAAGTGCTCAGGTTATTTGCCTTCAGGTTCTCTCCAGCCTTTTGATTACGATGCCTCAATGGATTTTTACCGGGTCGCGGCAAGGCTCTCCAGGAAGCTCTCCAGCACCAAATGGGGGCGACGGCCCTTGCGGGTGACCGATGCGAGGCTCAGGTCATAAAACCGCGCCTTGGGTTTTAGCGCGCGCAGGCGGCCTTGCTGCACCCAGAGGCTGGCGTAATGGTCCGGTAGATACCCGATGAAGCGCCCGGTAAGGATCAGGAACGCCATGCCTTCGCGGTCCGAGGCACTGGCGGTGCAATTGAGTGCCTGGTAGTGGGCCTGAATATCGGCGGGCAGGCGGAAGGTCGGGGCGATGGCGTCCTGGCTGTTGAGGCGCTCATCATCGAGCTGCTTGTCGTCGACATAAAACAGCGGATGACCGACCGCGCAGTAGAGCAGCGAGCGTTCGTCGTAGAGCGGCTGATATTCCAGCCCCGACAATGCGCTGGCCTGGGGCACGACGCCGACATGCAGGCGACCGTCGAGTACGCCTTGTTCGACTTCGTTGGGCGCGATCATGCGGATCTGAATCTGCACGTCGGGCCCGCGCTCCTTCAATTGGGCGAGGGCGTGGGTAATGCGCATATGGGGCAGGGTGACCAGGTTATCAGTCAGGCCAATCGTCAATTCGCCGCGCAGATGCTGGTGCAGACCATTGACCTCGGTGCGAAAACTTTCCAGCGCACTCAACAGCTGCAACGCCGACTGGTACACCTCGCGGCCTTCCTCGGTCAGGGAAAAACCGGCGCGACCGCGTTGGCAAAGGCGCAAGCCCAGGCGCTGCTCCAGATCGCTCATCTGCTGGCTGATCGCCGAGCGACCGATGCCCAGCACCGACTCGGCAGCGGAGAACCCGCCGCACTCGACCACGCTGCGAAAGATCCGCAGCAGGCGGATATCAAAGTCGCTGACTTGCGCCAGTGGATCGGGGCGGCGTGTGCTCATGGGCGAATGACTCAAAGTTTAGTAATGGGCCGACTGAACATTAGAAAAGTTGGATTTCACAGACTTTATCTCCGTGGCAATTTAGCTGCAAGAACGCTTTTGATCTCTATGCCGCTTATTGCCCTACGAGGTTTTGCACATGAACATGCCCGAAAACGCCCGGTCGCCGCTGGCCAGCCAGCTCAAGCTGGACGCGCACTGGATGCCGTACACCGCCAACCGCAACTTTCAGCGTGATCCGCGCCTGATCGTTGCCGCCGAAGGCAGCTGGCTGACCGACGACAAGGGCCGCAAGGTGTATGACTCGCTGTCGGGCCTCTGGACCTGTGGCGCCGGGCACACTCGCAAGGAAATCCAGGAAGCGGTCGCCAGGCAGTTGGGCACCCTCGACTACTCGCCAGGCTTCCAGTACGGCCACCCGCTGTCGTTCCAGCTGGCAGAGAAAATCACCGACCTGACGCCGGGCAACCTGAACCATGTGTTCTTCACCGACTCGGGTTCGGAGTGTGCCGACACTGCAGTGAAGATGGTTCGTGCCTACTGGCGTCTGAAAGGCCAGGCCACCAAGACCAAGATGATCGGCCGCGCTCGCGGCTATCACGGCGTGAACATTGCTGGCACCAGCCTTGGTGGAGTGAATGGCAACCGCAAGATGTTCGGTCAGGCGATGATGGACGTCGATCATCTGCCGCACACGCTGCTGGCCAGCAATGCCTACTCCCGTGGCATGCCAAAGGAGGGCGGTATCGCCCTGGCGGATGAACTGCTCAAGCTGATCGAACTGCATGACGCTTCGAACATTGCCGCCGTATTTGTCGAGCCAATGGCCGGTTCTGCCGGCGTGCTGGTGCCGCCTGAGGGTTACCTGAAGCGCCTGCGCGAGATCTGCGACCAGCACAACATCCTGCTGGTGTTCGACGAAGTGATCACCGGTTTCGGTCGCACCGGTTCGATGTTCGGTGCCGAAAGCTTCGGTGTGACCCCGGACCTGATGTGTATCGCCAAGCAAGTCACCAACGGTGCGATCCCGATGGGTGCGGTCATTGCCAGTTCCGAGATCTACCAGACCTTCATGAACCAGGCGACGCCTGAGTACGCGGTGGAATTCCCCCACGGCTACACCTATTCCGCGCACCCGGTGGCTTGCGCTGCCGGCCTGGCCGCACTCGACCTGCTGCAAAAGGAAAACCTGGTGCAGAGCGTGGCGCAAGTCGCGCCGCATTTTGAAAGCGCGCTGCACGGCCTGAAGGGCTCCAAGAACATCATCGACATTCGTAACTACGGCCTGGCCGGTGCGATCCAGATCGCTCCACGTGATGGCGATGCGATCGTGCGTCCGTTCGAAGCGGGCATGGCGTTGTGGAAAGCCGGGTTCTACGTGCGCTTCGGCGGCGACACCCTGCAGTTCGGCCCAACGTTCAACAGCAAGCCGCAGGACCTTGATCGCCTGTTCGACGCGGTCGGCGAAGTGCTGAACAAAATCGATTGATCGACTCTGTACCTGAATTAATTGGCCCACTACTTGGGACTGATTGACCGAACACTTGTAGGAGCGAGCTTGCTCGCGATGAACCAGAGGGCGCCGCGGTCATCCAGGCAGCCCACGTCATCGTTAGCCTCCATCGCTGGCAAGCTAGCTCCTACATATATAAGCAGGCGTTCCCAAGACGCCCGCGAACACATTTTCTGGAGCCCCGCATGAGCCTTATCCCGCATTTGATCAATGGTGAGCTGGTGACCGATAACGGTCGCACTGCCGACGTGTTCAACCCGTCTACCGGTCAGCCCATCCACAAGGTTCCATTGGCCAGCCGCGAAACCATTCAACAAGCCATCGACGCGGCCAAGGCTGCGTTCCCGGCCTGGCGCAATACGCCACCGGCCAAACGTGCCCAGGTGATGTTCCGCTTCAAGCAACTGCTGGAACAGAACGAAGCGCGCATCTCCCAGCTGATCAGCGAAGAGCATGGCAAGACCCTGGAAGACGCCGCGGGCGAACTGAAGCGTGGCATCGAGAACGTGGAATTCGCCTGTGCCGCTCCGGAAATCCTCAAGGGCGAGTACAGCCGTAACGTCGGCCCGAACATCGATGCCTGGTCGGACTTCCAGCCGCTGGGCGTAGTGGCGGGTATCACTCCTTTCAACTTCCCGGCAATGGTGCCGTTGTGGATGTACCCGCTGGCGATCGTCTGCGGTAACTGCTTCATCCTCAAGCCGTCCGAGCGTGATCCGAGTTCCACGCTGCTGATTGCTCAGCTGTTGCTCGAAGCCGGTCTGCCCAAAGGCGTGATGAGCGTGGTGCATGGCGACAAGTCCGCAGTGGACGCGCTGATCGAGGCGCCTGAGGTCAAGGCCCTGAGTTTTGTCGGCTCGACGCCGATTGCCGAGTACATCTATGCCGAAGGCACCAAGCGTGGCAAGCGCGTGCAGGCACTGGGTGGCGCCAAGAACCATGCGGTATTGATGCCCGATGCCGACCTGGACAATGCGGTCAGCGCACTGATGGGCGCGGCCTATGGTTCCTGTGGCGAGCGTTGCATGGCGATTTCGGTGGCCGTCTGCGTGGGCGACCAGGTTGCCGATGCGCTGGTGGACAAGCTGGTGCCGCAGATCAAGGCGCTGAAGATTGGCGCGGGCACTTCCTGCGGCCTGGACATGGGGCCACTGGTGACCAGTCAGGCACGGGACAAGGTCAGCGGTTATGTCGATGACGGCGTTGCTGCGGGCGCGAAGCTGGTGGTGGATGGTCGTGGCCTCAGCGTATCCGGTCATGAAGAAGGCTTCTTCCTGGGCGGTTGCCTGTTCGATCACGTCACCCCAGAGATGCGCATCTATAAAGAAGAGATCTTCGGGCCGGTGTTGTGCGTAGTCCGCGTCAACAGCCTGGAAGAAGCCATGCAGCTGATCAACGATCACGAGTATGGCAACGGTACTTGCATCTTCACCCGTGATGGCGAAGCGGCGCGGTTATTCTGCGACGAGATCGAAGTCGGCATGGTTGGGGTTAACGTGCCGCTGCCGGTACCCGTGGCGTATCACAGCTTTGGCGGCTGGAAGCGTTCGCTGTTCGGCGACCTGCATGCCTACGGTCCGGATGGTGTGCGCTTCTATACTCGCCGCAAGGCGATTACCCAGCGCTGGCCACAACGGGCGAGCCATGAGGCATCGCAGTTCGCATTCCCTAGCTTGTAAGCAGGGGACAAAGGCCGGCCCATTGGGCCGGCCTTTGTGTTTTCGGGGCTTTTTTGACTGATATGACAGATTTGTGAAAACAGCGCTTGACGGCAGATTTCAGATGTCTATAATTCGCCCCACTTCCGGCGCAGCCGAAACGGAAAACTCCTTGGTAAACAATGAGTTACGCAGTTTTGACGGTCAGCTGCTTCAGGTCATCGAAGCGCAAA